>NZ_NPIA01000005.1 GCF_002262935.1 Lottiidibacillus patelloidae
CTCGACTTGCATGTATTAGGCACGCCGCCAGCGTTCGTCCTGAGCCAGGATCAAACTCTCCATAATAGTTTGTTTGATTGCTCATTTTCCATCTTTTTTTAAAGGTTGATGGAACCTTTTATCTAGAGTATAAACTCTAGGAATTACGATTGACTCGCTTGGCGTTTCGTTTAGTTTTCAAAGAACAATTTTGACGACTTTTATATAGTAACACGTATAAAAGTTAGTGTCAACATCTAATTAATGTTTGTCCGTCACAACGAATGTCGTTTGAAGTGACGCATATAAATATAACACTTAATAGTTTAAAAGGTCAATAGTTTTTATATCTTTTTTCAAAAAAACTTTTATTACATATATATAATGAAAAAAAAGAGGCGTTTAAGCCCCTTTTTTAGTCTTCATTATTTGGCGTTTCTTTATCAATCACTGTTTCTTCTTGTTCTGTTCCTACATCAGTTCCACTTTCAATAGCATCACTTTCTGCAGGTTCACTTTCCTCATCAATAAAATCATCATGCTCTAACTCATCATCAATCTCTAACTTAGCAACAGTTGATACGACATCACCTTCAGTTAGTTTGATTAAGCGAACACCTTGAGTGTTTCTTCCAGTTGTAGAGATTTGGGCAACTTCCATGCGGATAATGATTCCACTTTCAGTAATAACCATTAACTCATCATTGTCTTCAACTGTTTTAATCGAGATGATTGGACCGTTTTTCTCTGTAACGTTACATGTAAGTATTCCTTTACCACCACGACTTTGAATTCGATATTCTTCCATCGGAGTTTGTTTTCCATAACCTTTTTCAGTAACGATTAAGATATTTTGCTCTTCTCTTAATATCTCCATTCCAACTACTTCATCACCAGAACGTAGTGTAATTCCTTTAACTCCAGCTGCAGTTCGTCCCATTGAACGTACGTCATTTTCATTAAAGCGAATTAGGAGACCATTCTTCGTTCCAATAATAATTTCATTATTACCATTAGTTAAACGAACAGACATTAGTTGGTCTTCGTCTCTTAACCCAACAGCAATTAGTCCACCTTTTCGAATGTTTGCAAAAGAAGAAAGTGGAGATCTTTTTGATATTCCTTGTTTCGTAGTAAAGAATAAATAATTATCATCTACGAACTCTTGAACTGGAATTACAGCAGATACTGTTTCATCTTTATCTATCTCAATCATATTTATGATTGGAATTCCTTTTGCTGTTCTTCCTAACTCAGGAATTTCATAACCTTTTAGGCGATAAACTTTTCCTTTGTTAGTAAAGAATAAAATCGTATGGTGTGTTGTCGTTGTAAATAAATGTTCAACAAAATCATTCTCATTTGTTCCCATTCCTTGAATTCCACGACCACCACGATTTTGACTACGGTATGTTGATACTGGTAGACGTTTTACATAGCCATTATGTGTAACAGTAATTACTATGTTTTGACGATCGATTAGATCCTCATCTTCTATATCTAAATTATTTGTATCTACTAATATTTCTGTTCTTCTTTTATCGTTAAACTTTTCTTTAACTTGTAAAAGTTCCTCACGAATAATTTCTAAAACTTTCTCTTCATTAGCTAATATAGCTTTTAGCTCATTAATTAAATTAACAAGTTCTTGGTATTCGTTTTCAATCTTATCTCTCTCTAATCCAGTTAACCTTTGTAAACGCATATCTAAAATTGCTTGTGCTTGTTTTTCAGATAAAGAGAATTGCTCCATTAAGCCATTTCTAGCAATTTCAGTCGTTTCTGAACCACGAATTAAAGCAATAATAGCATCAATGTGATCGAGAGCAATACGTAAACCTTCTAAAATATGTGCACGTGCTTCTGCTTTTCTTAACTCAAAAGCAGTTCTTCTTTTAATGACTACTTTTTGGTGCTCTAAGTAATAATGTAGACATTGTTTTAAATTTAAAACTTTAGGTTGTCCATCTACAAGGGCAAGCATGTTAATACCAAAACTTGTTTGTAGTGCAGTTTGTTTATATAAGTTATTTAGTAAAACATTAGCGTTAGCATCGCGACGTAATTCAATAACGATACGCATACCATTACGATCTGACTCATCTCGTAAATCGGAAATGCCATCGATTCTCTTTTCGCGAACTAACTCTGCGATTTTTTCGATAAGTTTCGCTTTATTTACTTGGTAAGGAATTTCCGTAACGATTAAAACTTGCTTACCGTTTTTATGTTCTTCAATATCCACTTTTGCACGCATCGTTATCGATCCGCGACCAGTTTCATATGCTTTACGAATGCCAGAACGACCTAAAATTGCACCAGCAGTTGGGAAGTCTGGTCCAGGTATGTATTCCATAAGTTCTAAGATATCAAGATCTGGATTTTCACTTAAAGCTAATACACCGTCAATTACTTCACCAAGTTGGTGTGGAGGAATGTTAGTTGCCATACCAACTGCAATTCCTGTAGCTCCATTTACAAGCATATTTGGAAAACGAGCAGGCAATACAACAGGTTCTCTTTCAGAACCATCATAGTTGTCTTTGTAATCAATCGTATCTTTATTAATATCACGAACAACTTCCATTGCTATTTTAGACATTCTTGCTTCTGTGTAACGCATTGCTGCTGCTGCATCACCATCAACAGAACCGAAGTTTCCGTGACCATCAATTAATTCTTTACGGTAGTTAAAATCTTGCGCCATTCGAACCATCGTATCGTAAACCGCTGTGTCACCATGTGGGTGATACTTACCGATAACTTCCCCGACGATACGTGCTGATTTTTTATATGCTTTATCTGACGTCATTCCTAGTTCATTCATTGCATATAAAATACGACGATGTACTGGTTTTAATCCATCTCGTACATCAGGAAGAGCACGTGAAACAATTACACTCATCGCATAATCTAAAAACGATGATCGCATTTCCTGACTTATATTTATCCCCTTAACTCCACTTGTTTGCTCTTGATCAGACATGAGACAAACCTCCAATATCTATTCTTCATAAGGAGAGGGAGAAGCAATCCTCCCTCAAACTATTTAAATATCTAAATTTTTAACATAATGAGCGTTTTCTTGAATGAAATCACGTCGTGGTTCTACTTTGTCACCCATTAAAATTTCAAACGTTTCATCTGCTTCAATAGCATCTTTTAAATCAACTTGTAATAATGTTCTCGTTTCTGGGTCCATTGTTGTTTCCCAAAGCTGAGAAGGATTCATTTCTCCTAAACCTTTGTAACGCTGAATAGAAGGCTTTTGGTTACCTGATAATTCCGCTAATATTTTTTCTTGTTCACGGTCATTATAAGCATATTGAATGTTTTTCCCTACTTGAACTTTGAATAAAGGTGGTTGCGCAATATATATATAACCTTTTTCAAGGATAGGACGCATATAACGATAGAAAAACGTTAAAAGTAAAGTACGAATATGTGCTCCATCCGTATCGGCATCAGTCATTATAATAATTTTATGATAACGTGCTTTTTCAATATTAAAGTCCTCACCAACACCTGTACCTAAAGCTGTAATGATTGCTCGTATCTCATTATTAGATAAAATTTTATCTAATCTAGCTTTTTCAACGTTTATAATCTTACCTCTTAGCGGTAAAATCGCTTGGAAGTGACGGTCTCTTCCTTGTTTTGCAGAACCACCGGCAGAGTCACCCTCTACTACATACAATTCACTAATTTTTGCATCTTTTGAAGAACAGTCTGCTAGTTTACCTGGCAAACTTGAAACTTCAAGGGCACTTTTTCTTCTCGTTAATTCACGCGCTTTTTTCGCTGCCATCCTAGCTCTTGCTGCCATCGTTCCTTTTTCAACGATTTTTCTAGCTACATCAGGGTTTTCACCTAAAAACTGTTCAAAACGGTCTGCAAAGATATTATCCGTAATTGTACGTACTTCACTATTTCCTAATTTTGTTTTCGTTTGACCTTCAAATTGTGGATCTGGATGTTTCACTGAAATGATAGCTGTCATTCCTTCACGAACATCATCACCAGTTAAGTTAGGATCAGCTTCTTTAATTAATCCATTTTTTCTCGCGTAGTCATTAATAACACGGGTTAAAGCTGTTTTATACCCTGCTTCATGTGTTCCACCTTCATGTGTATTAATGTTATTTGCATACGAATAAATATTGCTAGCATAGCTATCATTATATTGAAGCGCAACTTCAACAGTGATGCCATCTCGTTCACCTTCTACGAAGATTGATTCATGTAACACTTCTCTTGAACGATTTAAATGTTCAACAAAGGATTTAATACCACCTTCGAATAGATAGTCATTTGTACGAACTTCTTCCTCGCGTTTATCTTTTATGACAACTTTAATTCCTTTATTTAAAAAAGCTAATTCGCGTAAACGATTTTGTAAAATTTCATATTCATATACTAATGTCTCTGTAAAAATTTCTGGATCTGGGCTAAAGTGGACAATTGTTCCTGTTCTATCTGTTTCACCAATTATTGATAAATCAGCTGCAGGTACGCCTCTTTCGAACTTTTGGTAGTGAATTTTTCCATCACGATGTACAAATACTTCTAAGTAAGTAGAAAGAGCATTTACTACTGAAGCACCTACACCATGTAATCCACCTGATACTTTATAGCCGCCACCACCGAATTTACCTCCGGCATGAAGAACTGTCATGATAACTTCAACAGCAGGTCTTCCCATTTTTTCATGAATACCAACTGGAATACCGCGACCGTTATCTTCAACAGTTATACTATTATCCTTTTCAATCGTAACAGTAATCGTATCACAGAATCCTGCTAAAGCTTCATCGATACTATTGTCGACAATTTCCCAAACTAAGTGGTGCAATCCTTTGGAATTCGTAGAACCTATGTACATTCCAGGTCTTTTTCGAACAGCTTCTAATCCTTCTAATACTTGTATCTGACTCTCATCATATGAATTATGTTGTTCTGTCATTTTTTCCACCTACACTTATCTGACAAATTTTCCATCACTCTTCTAAATTTTCTAACGTAGTTTGAAATTGTGATCGACGTTTTAATGTTGAAGAAGACAATGGTGAGAAATAAATATTTTTATCTGTAATAACAATAGATTTGACAATCGTATTCGTTATTTTAACAATTGGTTTATTGTCGTGTTGCTTTCTTAAAAATTCACTAGTTATCGTAGATGATTCAATTACTTGTCCATCTATGATAGCAACTACATCTTTTGCCTGTACGACAACATCTTCTCCTATATGGATAAACAAGTAATGCACCTCACTTCAACCTATTTATTTCACCACTAACCACTTTATACGTTGCTGCTTGCATTAAAGTCTCGTGGTCTATTCCATCAACACTTGTTGTCGTAACAAACGTTTGCACCTTACCTTGAATAGTGTTTAATAAATGAGATTGTCTGAAATCATCCAACTCAGAAAGAACATCATCTAATAAAAGAATTGGATATTCTCCTACTTCTTCATGTATTAACTCGATTTCAGCTAATTTTAAAGAGAGTGCAGTAGTTCTTTGTTGTCCTTGTGATCCATATGTTTGGACATTTTTTTCATTCACTAAAAACTCTAAGTCATCTCGATGTGGTCCTAAAAGCGTAGTACCTCTATCAATTTCCCGTTTTCTAATTTCCGTAAACTTATTAATATAGTCTTCTTTCATTTTCGACAATTCATAAGACTCTAATACCTCTAAAGAAGGTTTATAAATAATATTTAATGTTTCAAGATTACGGCTAATCCCAGAATGAATAGGCTGAGCCCATTTTTCTAGTTGCTGGGTAAAAGCTATGCGGCGTTTTGTAATTTTAGCAGCTATTTCACTTAGCTGCTCCGTTAATATTTCTAACATCGTATAGTCTGACTTCGGGGATCGTTGTAGATTTTTTAATAAATGATTTCGTTGATGCAATATTTTTTGATATTGGTTTAACTCATGCATATATATTGGATTAACTTGGCCAATTTCCATATCAATAAAGCGTCTACGAACTTGGGGACTACCTTTAACTAAATTCAGATCTTCTGGGGCAAACATGACGACATTAAGCGAGCCTATATAGTCACTTAATCTTCTTTGCTCCAAAGAATTTACTTTAGCTTTTTTCCCCTTTGTTGTAATTACTAATTGTAAGGATGCTAGGCCATTGCTTTTTTTTACTGTACCTTCTATTTTAGCATATTCTTCGTCCCAACGGATAAGTTCCTTTTCTTTTGTTGTCCGGTGAGACTTTGCTAACGCTAAAACGAAGATTGATTCCATTATATTTGTCTTCCCTTGGGCATTTTCACCTAAGATGACGTTAACTTTATTTTCAAAAGAAACTTTCGTCTTAACATAACTTCTGTAATTAGTAAGTGTTAGTTCCTCTATATACAAGAGGGATTCCCCCGTTTCATCGTCTTACAATAAAACTACCTATTTCATCAATTTCAATTGTATCTCCATCGTAAAGTTTTCTACCGCGACGAGTTTCTCTTTCACCATTAACAAGAACTTCGACATCTTCTAAAAACATTTTCGCAATTCCACCAGAATGAATAATACTCTCTATTTTTAAGGCTTGGCCTAACGTGATATATTCCGTTTCAATTTGAATAGTCTGTGGCATAATGACACTCACTTTCTCCTATAATTAAACGCTACTCCTTATTATAACAAATTAACGTGAAACATAAAAAAGGCTACTAGTTTGAAAAGAACTAGTAGCGCTAATTGTTAATAAGTTCTAACTGGCAAAATTAGTTGAAGTATTGAGTTATGACCTTCCGGACGAAGGACGAATGGACGCATCGCACCAGTAAAGTTAACTGATATTTCCGTACTATCAACTGCTTTTAGAGCATCCATCATATATTTTGCACTGAAGGAAATCTTTAAATCTTCCCCTTCAATGGATGTACATGTTACTTGTTCAAATACTTTTCCTATTTCAGGAGAATCTGATGAAATTTCAATATCATTACCAGAAATTGTTGAGAATTTAACAACATTATTTCTTCCTTCTCTAGCTAACAATGAGGCACGTTCAATTGCTTGAAGCAATTCTCTAGTAGAAACAACTATATTCGTCTTTTTATCTTCTGGAATAAGTTTTGATGTGTCAGGATAATTTCCTTCCAGTAAGCGAGAGAAAAATAATAAATGCTTCGCTTTGAATAAAACTTGATTTTCAGTAACGACGATATCAATTAGTTCATCTGTTTCGTCTAAAATTTTATTTAATTCATTTAAGCTTTTTCCAGGGATAACTACATTAGAAAAAGTTAAATCTCCTTGTTCAGTATCAATAGGTGCGCTTCGTAATGCTAAACGGTGACTATCTGTAGCTACAGAAGTTAACGTGTTATTTTCTAATTTCCAACTAACACCTGTTAATATCGGTCTTGTTTCTGAAGTGGAAACAGCAAAAACAGTTTGACGAATCATATGCTTTAACAAGTCAGTTGGTAAACGGAATAATTTTTCTTCGTTAATTTGTGGCAGCTGTGGGTACTCTTCAGGATCTAAACCGTTTAAATTAAACTCGGCCGTACCAGATTTTATTTTAGTAGAGAATCGTTCTCCAACTGTTATATGTACTTTTTCTTGTGGAAGCTTTTTTACTATTTCTGAAAAGAACTTCGCTTGTAGTACTATGCTTCCTTCTGCTTCTACATGAATGTTTTCATTTCCATCTTCTTCTGTAGGAATAAAGCTTTCAATTGATATATCTGAATCACTACCAGTAAAAGTAACTCCTTCACTAGTAACTACAATTTTTATTCCCGTTAATATTGGAATTGTTGTTCTTGAAGATACAGCTTTCATAACATCTCCTACACTTGCTACTAAGCGATCTTTATTAATTGTAAACTGCATTATTAATCCTCCTGTATATATATAATTATTTAATTAATTTTTTTAGTAATAATAGTAGGGGGTGTGGAAGGTGTGGATAACTAACAATCGCTTAAGAAAACAAAGTCTATCCACATGTGGACAGACTGTTAATATAATTTTAATAAACTATGAAGTTATTAAGAGCCACTTTTTAGCTTATCTAGAACTTCTTTTACTTGTTCTTGTAATTGCTGATCTTCAGCCATTAGTTTTGAGATTTTTTCATGGGCATGGATAACAGTTGTATGATCACGGCCACCAAATTCCTCACCGATTTTCGGTAATGAAAAATCTGTAAGCTCGCGTGAAAGATACATAGCAATTTGTCTCGGATAAGCTACTGATTTCGTACGCTTCTTTGCTTTAAAGTCTTCTAACTTTACATTAAATTGTTCCCCAACAATTTCTTGGATATTATGAATCGTAATTACTTTAGGTTTTGAGCTTGGAATAATATCTTTTAATGCTTCAGCAGCTAAATCTGCATTAATATCCTTATTAATTAAAGAAGAATAGGCAACTACGCGAATTAATGCACCTTCTAGCTCACGAATATTTGTATCTATTTGATTTGCAATGTAGAGCATTACTTCATTAGGAATATCTAATCCTTCAGCTTTTGCTTTTTTTCGTAAAATAGCAATCCTAGTTTCTAAGTCTGGAGGAGTAATATCTGTAATTAATCCCCATTCAAAGCGTGAGCGCAAACGATCTTCCAACGTTGGAATTTCTTTTGGTGCTCGATCACTAGAAATAACAATTTGCTTACTTTCCTCGTGTAATGCATTAAATGTATGGAAAAATTCTTCCTGTGTTTGTTCTTTTCCAGCAAGAAATTGAATATCATCTATAAGTAATACATCGACATTCCGATATTTATTTCTAAATTCAACAGTTTTATTATCTCGAATAGAGTTAATAAATTCATTTGTAAACTTTTCAGAAGATAAATAAACAACTTTTGCATTCGGTTTTTGGTCAAGCACATAATGTCCAATCGCATGCATTAAATGTGTTTTTCCTAAACCTACTCCACCGTAAATAAATAGTGGATTATAGGCCTTTGCTGGTGCTTCTGCTACTGCTAATGAAGCAGCATGGGCAAATCGGTTTCCTGAACCTATTACGAAAGTATCAAAAATATATTTTGAGTTTAGCATATTTTTTGAAATTTCTTCTGAGCCGTCATTGTTCACCATTGGTGGTTGTTTCGTAGCATTTTGTAAATCAATGTCATCATCTTGTTTATTTTGCGGAATAATAAACTTTACATTTAAATAAGTGCCTGTAATGGCTTCTAATGTATCTGAAATTAGTTGTGAGTAACGAGATTCTAGCCAGTCTCTAGCAAACTCGTTTGGAGCAGTAACTGTTAACGTATCATTAGTTAATCCATGTGCTTTTGTAGACTTAAGCCATGTTTCAAAACTAGGTTTGCTAAGCTTCTTTTCAATTTCGGTTAAAGCTTTGCTCCAAAGATCATTAATATTTTCCACTACGAATCTCCCTCCTTTTCTAAAAAAATTAACTGCATCCATATATTATTTTCAACAGTAGTTGTTAGTAAGTTATATAATAGAAGGAAAACGTTTAACGTCATTGTTATAAACATTTGTGGACAAGCTTACACACAAACAAAAATAACTGTCCACAATATTGTCCACAGGCTGTGGATTAACATTTTATGCACAAACCATTTTCCAGAGTGAAAACACAATTATCATACCAAATAGAAAGCACTATTGCAATGGTTTCTCGTAGTTTATCCACAACTACTACAAATTGTGGGTATTAGTTTTCCACAGCACTATATTTTGTGTAAAACTTGTCGATAAATGTTGTGGAAAAAGAATTTTGACGAAAATTGTTATCCACAGTCTGTTTGTAGTATAATTACTTATGTATTTTAAGAAAGTAAATTTTAAGTAGCCATTGACATTTATACTGTCTCTTCTTATAATGTACAGGACTGTCTTTTAATTGAAATCCTCAGGGAGGTGTCATATATGAAACGTACTTTTCAACCAAATAATCGTAAACGTAAAAAAGTTCATGGCTTCCGTAGTCGTATGAGCACTAAGAACGGACGTAAAGTTCTTGCTGCACGTCGTCGCAAAGGAAGAAAAGTTTTATCTGCATAACCACTGCCTTGTCAGTGGTCTTTTTTTTACATATTAATTAGTCTATAATTAAGTTTATCCAATTGCCTAAAAGGTATGAGGTGACTCTATATTGAAGAAAAGATTTCGAATTAAAAAGAATGAAGATTTTCAAGAAATCTTCCGTAAAAAAAAATCCGTTGCTAACCGCCAATTTGTTATTTACATATTGGATAAGCCTGAACAAAAACATTTCCGTGTTGGCCTTTCTGTAAGTAAAAAACTTGGAAATGCTGTTACTCGTAATCGTATTAAGCGATACATAAGAGAAGCGATTAAAGAGTTAAAAGAGGATCTTTACGAAAATAAAGATTTTTTAGTGATCGCTAGGCATCCTGTTTCGGATATGGATTTTCATGAAGTGAAGAAAAGTCTCTTACATGTAATGAAAATAGCCAAGTTAATAAAAGCGAATAGGGAGTTATAGGAATGAAGTGGGTATTTTTAGGATTTATTAAGTTTTATCAACGATTCATTTCTCCTATAAAACCACCAAGTTGTCGTTTTTATCCAACCTGTTCTCATTACGGGTATGAAGCTATTAAATATCATGGTGCATTAAAGGGAAGCTGGTTAACAATGAAGCGTATTGTTAAATGCCAACCTTTTCATCCAGGAGGTTTTGATCCGGTTCCTAAAAAAGAGGATCTATAAAATTTAATGGAATTATTGAGGAGGAAAATGGTGTGAAAAAGAAACTCACATTATTACTTACCTTAACTGTTTTAGTTGCGTTAATGTCAGGATGCATGGATGTTACAACGCCAATTGATGAAAACAGTGAAGGAATTTGGAATAGTTATTTTGTATACCCATTACACATGTTAATTTTATGGTTTGCAGACCTTTTTGCAGGTAGCTATGGATTAGCAATCATTATGGTAACATTAATCATTCGATTTGCTTTACTTCCACTAATGATTAAGCAAACGCAAAGTTCGAAGGCAATGCAAGCATTACAACCAGAAATTAAAGCACTAAAAGAAAAATACAGTTCAAAAGATCAAAAAACACAACAAAAACTACAACAAGAAACAATGGCACTATTCCAAAAGCATGGTGTTAACCCACTAGCAGGGTGTTTCCCAATTATTATTCAAATGCCAATATTAATCGCTTTCTATCATGCAATTATGCGATCTCAAGAAATTCAAGGAACATTCCTATGGTTTTCTTTAACAGAAGTAGATTATATTTTACCGTTTTTAGCTGGTATTACGACTTTCATCCAGCAAAAAATTATGATGAGTGGCCAAACAGATGCAAATCCACAAATGGCGATGATGCTATGGATTATGCCAATTATGATTATCGTGTTCGCATTTATGTTCCCAGCAGCATTAGCATTATACTGGGTAGTAGGTAACATCTTTATGATTGTACAAACGTATTTTATTAAAGGGCCAAACATTGCAAAGTCCGAAGATAAAGTAGGGGGCAAGAAAAAGTGAGTGAAGTAACTGTAGCAGGCAAAACAGTAGAGGATGCCATTCGGTTAGCGCTTGAGCAGCTAGAAACGACAGAAGACCGTTTGACTATTGATGTAATTGAAGAAGGAAAAAAAGGTTTTTTAGGTTTCGGTTCAAAAGAAGCTGTCATTAAGGCTACGCTGATCAAAGATCCAATTGAAGAGGCAACTAAATTTCTCCAAGAAGTTACGGAAAAAATGGGAGCGCCTGTTACAATCACAACATCAATGAAACAGCAATATATTACTTTTAATTTATCAGGTGAAAAAATTGCTTTATTAATTGGGAAACGTGGTGCAACGTTAAATGCGTTGCAAAACTTAACTAACTTAGTAGCTAATCGTTATTCAAAACAGTATGTTAGAGTAATTTTAGACGCAGAAAACTATCGTGAAAAGCGTAAGCAATCATTGGAGTTATTAGCTGATAAACTGGCTAAGAATGCTGTTCGTTTTAAAAAGAAAGTTCATTTAGAGCCGATGCCATCGATTGAACGTAAAGTAATTCATACAGCTTTGCAAAATCGTCACGATGTAGAAACAACATCAGAAGGTGTCGAACCTAATCGTCGCGTTGTCATTATTCCTAATCGTTAATAAAATAAGAAATAGTCAGACTGGTCCTCGGACCAGTCTTTTTTTATTGCAAAAGAAGTGGAAAATCAATAACTTTTGTTATTAGGGTGTGGATAAATATTATGTGGATAAAATATTGGTTGTTCAGAAAATAATAATAAGTTTTCCACTGTGGATAAACATAGAATCGATAGCTTTTGTAGATGTTAATAATGTGGTATTCTATTATCTTAGAAGAACTGTGTATAACTTTAATTTAGAAAATTTATAGAAGTGAATTTATATAGAATTTTTCATTGTAAATGAAGTTTTACAAAAGGTATGTTGGAGGTGAACGTTTTGAATACAGATACAATTGCAGCTATTTCCACTCCAATGGGTGAAGGAGCAATTGCGATTATAAGAATTTCTGGTGATGAAGCAATTGAAAAAGCAAATGTCATTTTTAAAGGGAAACATCACTTAACAGAAGTAGATACACATACAATTCATTACGGGAAAATCATTGATCCAAGTAATGGGCAAATGATTGAGGAAGTAATGGTATCAGTCTTAAAAGGTCCGAGAACTTTTACGAGAGAAGATATCATTGAAATAAATTGTCATGGGGGACTAGTATCTGTAAATCGTGTATTAGAAACTATTCTTTCATTAGGAGTTAGATTAGCTGAACCAGGGGAATTCACAAAGCGTGCTTTCTTAAATGGTCGCATCGATTTATCACAAGCTGAAGCAGTCATGGATTTAATTCGAGCAAAAACGGATAAAGCAATGAATGTTGCAATTGGGCAAATGGAAGGAAAGTTATCTAAGCTAGTTAGTAAACTACGCCAAGCTTTACTCGAAACTTTAGCACATGTTGAAGTAAACATTGATTATCCAGAGTATGATGACGTGGAAGAAATGACGCATCATCTATTATTGGATCGTGCTGGTTTTGTTCGAGATGAAATAGAAAAACTGTTAATAACGGCAAAACAAGGGAAAATACTTAGAGAAGGTCTTTCAACTGTCATTGTCGGACGCCCGAATGTTGGAAAATCATCGTTATTAAATAGTTTAGCGCAAGAAAATAAAGCGATTGTTACTGATATTCCGGGAACAACGCGTGATGTTATTGAAGAGTACGTTAATGTTCGCGGAGTTCCTTTACGATTACTTGATACGGCAGGGATACGAGAAACAGAAGATGTCGTAGAAAAAATTGGGGTTGAAAGATCCCGTCAAGTGCTTAAGGAAGCGGAATTAATTCTTTTAGTATTAAATTACGGTGATTCTTTAACAGAAGATGATGAGAAATTATTTGAAGTGGTCAAAGACATGAATGTTATTGTCATGGTCAATAAAATGGATTTAGAACAAAAAATAGATATGGAAAAAGTAAAGCAATTAGCAGGAGAACACCCTGTTGTTACGACTTCTTTATTGCAAGAGCAAGGAATAGATGAATTAGAAAATGCAATTGCTTCATTATTTTTCACGACAGGTATTGATGCTAAAGACGCAACATATGTCTCAAATACTCGTCATGTAGGTTTGCTGAATCAAGCAAAAATTGCAGTAGAAGAAGCAATAAACGGAATTGAAAGTGGAATTCCTGTAGATATGGTCCAAATTGATTTAACGAGAGCTTGGGAAACATTAGGTGAAATTACGGGTGACACGGTTCACGAGAGCTTACTTGACCAATTATTTTCACAATTTTGTTTAGGTAAGTAATAGGAGGTATAAATAATGGAATATAGCGGTGGATATTATGATGTCATCGTTGTTGGTGCAGGTCATGCTGGCTGTGAAGCAGGCTTAGCATCTGCAAGAATGGGTGCAAAAACACTTGTATTAACAATTAATCTTGATATGGTTGCTTTTATGCCTTGTAATCCATCTGTAGGTGGACCAGCAAAAGGAATTGTAGTTCGAGAAATTGACGCTTTAGGTGGAGAAATGGGTCGTGTTATTGATAAGACTCATATTCAAATGAAAATGTTGAACACAGGTAAAGGTCCTGCAGTTCGTGCTTTAAGAGCACAAGCTGATAAATTTAAATATCAACATGAAATGAAAAAGACGTTAGAAGAGGAAGAGAATTTAACACTTCGTCAAGGGATGGTTGAACGTTTAATTATTGAAGATGGAGAATGTAAAGGTGTTATTATGCAAACTGGTGCTCGTTATGATGCCAAAGCTGTCGTAGTAACTACTGGTACATTTCTTCGTGGTAAAATTATCGTCGGTGACTTAGCGTATGAAAGCGGACCTAACAACCAACAGCCATCTATTAAGCTTTCTGAGCATTTGCAAGAATTAGGTTTTCAGTTAGAGCGTTTTAAAACAGGAACGCCTCCACGTGTAGATAGTAAAACAATTGATTACTCAAAAACGGAAATTCAGCCAGGCGATAACGTTGAACGAGCGTTCTCGTTTGATACGAAAACATTCATTATGGATCAAATTCCATGTTGGTTAACGTATACAAGCCCAGAAACGCATCAATTAATCGACGAAAACTTACATCGTTCGCCAATGTTTTCAGGAATGATTGCTGGCACTGGACCGCGATATTGTCCATCAATTGAGGATAAAGTTGTCCGTTTCAACGATAAACCTCGTCATCAAATTTTCCTAGAACCAGAAGGAAGAGATACTAGAGAGGTATATGTGCAAGGCTTATCGACGAGTTTGCCAGAAGATGTTCAAGAAAAAATGTTAAAAACAATACCTGGTTTAGAAAATACGCAAATGATGCGTGTCGGCTATGCTATTGAGTATGATGCAATTGTTCCAACACAATTGTGGCCATCATTGGAGACTAAAGCGGTACCTAACTTATTTACTGCTGGTCAATTAAATGGAACATCTGGATATGAAGAAGCGGCTGGTCAAGGGATCATGGCAGGAATTAATGCTGCTCGAAAAATTCAAGGAAAAGACCCAGTAATATTAGATCGTTCTGAAGCTTATATCGGTGTAATGATCGATGATTTAGTAACAAAAGGAACGAATGAACCTTATCGTTTACTAACATCTCGTGCCGAATATCGTTTATTATTGCGTCATGATAATGCAGATTTGCGTTTAACTGAGCTTGGCTATGATATTGGTCTTGTTAAGCAAGATAAATATGATAATTTCCAAGCAAAAAAAGAAATGATTGCAAAAGAGATGGAAAGACTAGCTTCGGTACGTATAAAACCTACAGCAGAAGTGCAAGAAATCATTAAAAATGCTGGTGGTGCAGAATTAAAAGATGGTATTTTAGCAGCAGACTTATTGCGCCGTCCTGAAATGACTTATGACCACATTCATCAAATCGTACCATCTGAAGAATTAGTTGATGCTGTCGTAGCTGAACAAGTTGAAATCCAATTAAAATATGAAGGATATATTGTGAAGCAACTTGCTCAAGTAGAAAAAATGAAAAAAATGGATAACAAAAAGATACCTGTAAACATTGATTATGATGCAATTAATGGTCTAGCTACAGAGGCGAAACAGAAGCTAAAAGAAGTAAAACCTTTATCTGTCGGTCAAGCATCTCGGGTATCAGGAGTAAATCCTGCAGACATTTCTATTTTACTTATCTATTTAGAGCAAGGGAAAATTGCAAAAGTAAGCAATGATTAGGCAATGGAGGCATTATGAATAAACAAACATTTAAAGATAAGCTCGCTGAATTAGGGATTAATCTCACAGACGAGCAAATGAACCAATTTCAAACTTACTATCGATTGCTTGTAGAGTGGAATGAAAAAATGAATTTAACGGCTATCACAGAAGAAGAAGAAGTTTATTTAAAACATTTTTATGACTCTATTTCTGCAGCTTTTTATGTGGACTATACGAAAGAGATGTCTATATGTGACGTAGGCGCAGGAGCTGGTTTTCCAAGTATTCCACTTAAAATATGTTTTCCGCATTTAAAAGTCACAATTGTCGATTCATTAAATAAGCGAATTACATTTTTAAATGAACTTGCTCAGCAATTAAACTTAAGCGATGTTTTCTTTTATCATGCACGAGCTGAAGAGTTTGCTAAAAATAAAGATTTCCGAGAGTCATTTGATTTAGTTATGGCAAGAGCGGTGGCTAGATTGTCAGTGTTGAGTGAATTATGCCTGCCATTAGTTAAGGTAGGTGGAGTGTTCGTTGCAATGAAAGGTGCGCAGTTCTTAACAGAAGTGGAAGATGCAAAGCGCGCTATTTCCGTATTAGGTGGGGAAGTAGAAGAAGTATTTACTTTTGAGCTTCCTATCGAGAAAAGTGAAAGAAACATTGCTAAAATAAAAAAAATTAAGCAATCGCCAAAGAAATATCCGCGAAAAGCTGGAACTCCGAACAAAAATCCAATAACATAGAGAAGGGAATGTTTCATGTGAAACATTTTCTCTCATATTTTTTGTAATGCTATGTTACAAAGAAGGAATGTCACACCTATTCCTAGAATTGTATACATAGGAGTTTTATAAAGGTGGTGTGGTTGCATGAAGCAACGTTTTTCTAATTTGTTTCAACAAGGACAACAACAAATTGATAAATCAGAGGAAAAGATAGGAAATGAAGAAGTAAAGGAACTTCTCATTAGTGAAATTGTTCCTAACCGCTATCAACCAAGAACTGTTTTTGACGATGATAAAATTGAAGACCTGTCTCAAACAATTAAAACCCACGGTATTATCCAGCCAATCGTTGTTCGTAAGATAGATGATAAATTTGAGATTATCGCTGGTGAACGTCGCTTCCGTGCAGTAACTAAGCTCGGGTGGGAGAAAATACCTGCAATCATTAAAGATTTTGATGATAAGCAAACTGCATCTGTAGCACTAATTGAGAATATTCAACGTGAAGAATTATCAGCTTTTGAAGAAGCTTTAGCTTATGATAAGTTATTAAAGCTTCACGGTCTGACCCAAGAAGCACTTGCACAACGGTTAGGTAAAGGCCAATCAACAATTGCTAATAAATTACGATTATTAAAATTGCCTCAACTTATCCAAGATGCAATTCTTTCTAAGAAAATATCAGAACGTCATGCTAGAGCATTAATTCCGCTAAAAGAAACTGAACTACAAGAGAAAGTTTTAGGAGAAATCCTTGAAAAACATCTAAATGTAAAGCAAACAGAAGACCGTGTTAAGCAGCTCACAGAGAAAAAGGAAAAACCGAAGCAAAAAAGAAGAGCATTTAGTAGAGATACTAGATTAGCGATCAATACTGTGCGTCAATCAATAGGAATGGTTAAGCAAACAGGTTTATCCATCAACACAGATGAAGAAGAGTTTGAAGATTTTTATCAATTTACTATAAAAATACCAAAATAATTATAAATATTCTATCTAATTTGTTTAGATAGAATATTTTTTTTAGTTTTTTTTACCTTTCGTTAACAAAATAACGTATTCTCATATTATAATAGATTTACACATGATAAAAAGAAGCGTTTATTTAGGAAAGTAGGTGTAATTGTGGCGAAAATTATTTCAATTGCAAACCAAAAAGGTGGAGTTGGAAAAACAACAACTTCGGTTAACTTAGGAGCGGGAATTGCAACTTTAGGAAAGAAAGTACTTTTAATAGATATTGATCCACAAGGTAACGCCACAAGTGGTGTCGGAATTAATAAGGCTGATGTACAACATTGCATATATGACGTATTAGTAGAAGACCTTGAAATGGAAAAAGCTATTTTGAAGACAGAAATCGATACACTTGATATCGTTCCTGCGACAATCCAGCTATCTGGAGCAGAAATCGAGTTAGTTCCTACCATTTCACGTGAAGTTCGACTTAAGAGAGCAATAGATTCAATAGCAAATAAATATGATTTCATTTTTATCGATTGCCCACCTTCATTAGGGTTATTAACAATTAACTCTTTGACAGCATCACATTCAGTTTTAATTCCAGTACAATGTGAATATTATGCGCTAGAAGGTTTAAGTCAGTTACTAAATACCGTTCGTTTAGTACAAAAGCATTTAAATAAGGATCTTCAAATTGAAGGTGTATTACTTACAATGTTAGATGCAAGAACAAACCTAGGTATTCAAGTTATTGATGAAGTGAAAAAATACTTCCAAGATAAAGTATATAATGCGGTTATCCCGAGAAATGTCCGCTTAAGTGAAGCGCCAAGTCACGGCAAACCAATTGTTGTATATGATCCAAAGTCTAGAGGAGCAGAAGTCTACCTTGATTTAGCAAAGGAAGTGATGGTGAGTGTCTAGAGGACTTGGTAAAGGGTTAGGTGCATTTTTTGCAGATGCTGATATTAAAGATGATGACAAAGTTATTGAAGTTAGCTTAAGTGAACTACGGCCGAATCCGTACCAACCACGAAAGCAGTTTGATCAAGAAGCTATTCAAGAACTTAAAGAATCTATTCTACAGCATGGAATCATTCAACCATTAATCGTTCGTAAAAGTATTAGAGGCTACGAGATTGTAGCTGGTGAACGACGTTTTCGTGCTTCAAAGGAAGCTGGTTTACAAACGGTTCCAGTTGTTATAAAAGAGTTTACAGAAGACGAAATGCGCGAAATTGCGCTTATTGAAAACTTACAACGTGAAAACTTAAATGCAATTGAAGAAGCAGAAGCATATCAAGCAATTATGGATGCTAGCGGGTTAACACAAGAGGAACTAGCTAAGCGCTTAGGGAAAAGCCGGCCATATATTGCAAACCATTTACGACTTATCAATCTACCAGCTGCAGTAAAAGCGCTTTTATCAGATAAAACGTTATCAATGGGACACGGACGTGCATTACTAGGCTTAAAAGACCGTAAAAAAATCGTTCCGGTAACAGAAAAGGCGATTAAAGAACGTTTAAATGTCCGACAACTAGAGGAATTAGTAAAAAAAATTAATGAAAATGTTTCACGTGAAACAAAGAAGAAAACGAAGGAAGATAAAAGTATCTTCATTAAAGAAACGGAAAGCTACCTTCGCGAGCAATTTGGCACACCTGTTTTAATTAGTAAATCGAAGAAAAAAGGTAAGATTGAAATAGAATTTTATTCTGAAGATGATTTAGAAAGAATTATAGAACTATTGCAACGTGGATAAACCATCCTTATCGGAGGTTTATCCTTTATTTGTTAAAGAGAGGGAGAGTGTTTCATAGTGATTTACTTTGACCAAGCAGCCTCAACTTTTCCTAAACCAAAGTCGGTAATTGAAGCTATTACTCATACATTAACGAATTATAGTGCAAACCCAGGCAGAGGGAACCATAAATATGCCCGTCAAACAGCTGCTGTCATTGATGAAGCGCGAAAAAAAGTAGCAAACTTTTTCGGGATGAAAGAAGTAGAAAAGGTTATTTTTTATGCGAATGCAACAATGGCACTGAACCAGGCAATCAAAGGGTTTCCGTTTCAACAAGGTGATCACGTAGTTGCAACAAGTTATGAACATAATGCAGTGAGAAGACCTTTAGAATATATGAAGAAAGAAAATGGAATTACGATTACATATGTATCACCTAATGAAAGTGGTCTAATAAGTGAAAAAGAAATAAAAAAAGCTATTAATCACCGGACAAAGTGCATTGTTGTAACACATGGATCTAATGTTACCGGCGCTATTACACCTTTAAAGAAAATAAGTGAATTGGCTAAAAGAAATAATTTAGTTTTAATTGTTGACGCCTCGCAAACTGCTGGAGTTTTACCGATAGATGTGAATGAAATGAAAATTGATTTTTTAGCGTTCACAGGCCATAAAGGGTTGCTTGGACCACAAGGGACTGGTGGGTTATTAATTAATAGCGATATATCATTAACACCTCTTATCCATGGTGGAACGGGTAATTTTGCTGAATTGGATGATCAACCGAGTATTTTACCGAAAAGATATGAAAGTGGAACGTTAAATAGCGCAGGAATAGCAGGTTTGAGTGCGGGCATCCGTTATGTAGACGAGAAAGGGCTCGTAAATATCTTTGAACATGAGTGGAATTTGACGGAGTATTGTCTGAAAAAACTTTCGAATATAAAAGATATCGAAATATATGGTCCACCAATAGAGGAAATAAGGCTTGCAGTAATTCCCTTTACATTAAATGGGGTAGATAGCCAAGAAATTGCTATAATATTAGATCAACATTACAATATTGCTGTTCGCGCAGGAAAACAATGTGCTCCATTAACACATGAAGCAATTGGAACAGCATCTTCAGGTGTAGTTAGGGTAAGCTTTGGTATATCTAACACTATAGAAGAAATCGATACATTTATTGAAGCAATAATAGAAATAAGAGATGGTTTATTGACATAGAGAGGGGTAACACGAGTGGTACTATTAGGTACAATTGTAAATGGATTAGCTATTATTGCAGGTACAATGCTTGGAAAAGTTCTAACGAAAATCCCTGAGGACATTAAAAAGTTAGTAATGCAAGGTATATCACTTGCTGTAATCGTTCTTGGTATGCAAATGGCTTTCAAGAGTGAAGAATTTTTAATTGTAATTGGAAGTTTAGTTGTAGGTGCTATATTAGGAGAGCTTTGGCGGTTAGATGGAAAATTAAATGATGCAGGCTTATGGCTCGAAAGAAAGATAGGTGCAAAAGAGGAAGGTTCTGTTGCTAAAGGATTCGTCACGGCAACGCTTATTTTTGTCGTTGGAGCTCTTGCAATATTAGGGAGCCTTGATAGTGGGCTTCGAGGGGATCACACACTTCTTTACACAAAGTCTTTAATTGATGGATTTACTAGCTTGTTTTTAACTACCACATTAGGTATTGGTGTAATCTTTTCTGCTATTCCAGTCGTTTTATACCAAGGATTTATCGCCCTATTCGCTGTTCAAATTGAGAAAATAGTTCCAGAAGCCATCATGAACTCATTCATTAAAGAAATGACTGCAACTGGCGGGATTATGATTATGGCTATAGGGCTTAATTTACTAGGAATTACAAAGATTAAAGTAGCAAACTTACTTCCAGCAATCATCGTTGTAGCTTTAATAGTTACTGGACTTTACTATATGGAAGGACTATTCTTTTAATCTTTTATTAATAGCTGATAAAGAAGGAATTTCATTTTGCTGAATTTGTTGTTCATGCATTAACCAAGCTTGCTGGATGCCTTCAGATATTACGTCAGCCATCGACATAACAAGGTGTAATCTAGTGTTTTGTAAGACAAAATACTCCATCATTCCACTAATATTGACAATGCCGTTAATATAAATGTCGCCAACACTTGGTAATGTTTTATGAACGCCAGCACCAGGTTTAATCGCGCCTTTACCAATAGTTATATATCCAACACTTTTAAATCTACCTAAACAAGCATCGATAGCTATTATTATAGCTGTTGGATGCTTTTCTTTTATTTTTTTATAGCTTTCTTCCAAATTAACTGCATGAATAGGTTGTTCCAATGTCCCATATACATGATAAGGAATAACTGACTTTTGTTTTAATTTGGTTCCAACTAAAGGACCTAAAGAATCCCCAGTTGATCGATCTGTTCCAATACAAACAAAAACAATGTTTTTCTTATGTTTGCTTGAAATTAAAGAAAATAGGGCATTTGCAACGGCAATACTCGATTTGTTTTCTTCGTAGTGAACCTTCTGAGTGTCCGGTTTTCTACGTATGAATTTATCTTTAAAATTCATATGGTTCACCCCTTTTTAATAGTAGTAACAGTATACGGACGAAGGAAGAAAACTATACGTCTATGAAAAAGAAAAGAGGAGATTTATATGTGGTTGTCAGGATTAAAATGGATGTTCCTAATTATGGGGACAATAATAGGAGCAGGATATGCTTCTGGAAGGGAACTTTGGCAATTTTTTGGCCCTGAAAGTGGACTCGCTATTACTATCTTTGCAGTTTGTTTTAGCATTTGTTGTACTATTATTATGAAAATAAGTAAAAAACTAAATACAACGCATTACATTCCTTTATTAGAGCAACTTGTCGGTAGAAAATTAACAAAGATATATGACTATATGATTATGGTATACTTATTTACAACTACAGCAGTAATGCTGGCTGGTGGCGGTGCAACGCTAGAGATAGTTAATGTTCCTTATGTTATAGGAATTGCTATAATAAGCCTTCTAGTAATTTGTATCTTTTTTTGGGATACAAAAGGAATTTTATCTATAAATGCAATACTCATACCGTTATTAAGTATTTCTTTAATTGCAATCTTAGGCTTTTTTTATAGCACGACACCTGCAAGTGAACTAACATTAAGTGTTGAATTAGCAAATTGGCCAGCTGCATTTACTTTTACAGCTTTAAATATTCTTCCACTTGTAGCTATATTAGGGGCAGTTGGAAGCGAAATAAAAACAGAAGGTGAAATATGGATTGCTAGCTTAGGTAGTGGCGTAATACTTGGGGGAATATCACTACTATATAATGAGTCATTAGTAAAAGTAGCTAATGATATTATGTTTTATGAAATTCCATTATTTGCAATTTTGAAGCAATACCCTTATATTATGATCATATTTATGTCAGTACTATTATGGGCAGCAATCTATACAACTGCAGTTTCCGGAGTTTTTGGTCTTACTTCAAGATTTAGAGGGAAGACAAAACTTTCGACTTGGATCGTCGCAGGGATAACTATCTTATTTATGCTGCCATTTACAACTTTCGGATTCTCTACATTAGTATCATTTTTATATCCGATTTACGGCATGTTAAACTTGTATATATTAGCAGCGATTATTATTTATCCAATTGCAATGAATGCAAAAAGTTAAGGAGGATCATTGTGTTAGCGACAATTAAGACAACAACTGAGGAATTTTTAACAAGCTTGACCAGCTACCAACTATGGTCGGAAATAGGTATTCTACTACTGAAAATTTTAGGAATAATAATAGTAAGTATTATCGTTATTCGAATAGGTAAAACAGCAATTAGAAATATGTTTAAAATAAAGAAAAAAGGCGTACTAGAGCTATCAGAAAAACGGGAAGTTACCTTAGTAAAATTACTTGAGAACATACTTACATATACGGTTTACTTTATTTCTATATTAATGATTTTAGAGTTGTTCGATATTCCTATTAAGTCACTGATAGCAGGTGCAGGAATAATCGGTTTAGCAGTAGGTTTTGGTGCTCAAAATTTAGTAAAAGATATTATTACAGGGTTTTTCATTATTTTAGAAAACCAATTTGCTGTTGGAGATTATATTAGAACTAGTAAATTTGAAGGATTTGTTGAAGAAATAGGGTTTCGTACGACTAAAATAAAAAGTTGGACTGGTGAATTACATATCATTCCTAATGGAAGTATTGTTGAAGTAACAAACTTCTCTATTCATAATAGTATTGCAGTCGTCGACGTTGGAGTTGCATATGAAGAAGATATTCATGAAGCAGAAAACGTTATAAATGATTTATTAAAAGAGTTACCAGACAAATATGAGTCGATGCAGAAACCACCTGAATTGTTAGGAGTACAAAATTTAGGTGCTTCGGATGTAGTCTTTCGCGTAATTGCAGAAGTAAAACCTATGGAGCATTGGAAAACGGCTCGTGCACTGCGAAAAGAGATTAAAAACCGTCTGGATGAAAGAAATATCGAAATTCCGTTCCCGCGTATTGTTATGTATAATCGCAAAGAAGAACAAGAAGGAAACGCATTAGAGGGGTAACTGATATGGAAGAAAAACAATATAATTTAAAAGATATTGTAGAAATGAAAAAGCCACACCCTTGTGGAATAAATGAATGGAAGATTATTCGAATGGGGATGGATATCCGAATAAAATGTGTAGGATGTCAACATAGTGTAATGATTCCACGAAAAGAGTTTACAAAAAAGCTGAAAAAAGTACTAAAAAGACATGAAGAAGAAAAATAATATGAAAAAATGAGGAACGCTACTATCTTTAGTTAGCGTTTTTTTATATGATAAAAAGAGTGAGTTTGAAAAGAGGGTGAGATATTGACTATAGAAGAAAGTGCGATGCATGTGATTGCACATTATGGCTACATCGCATTATTTATAGCACTCATTCTCGGATTAATTGGATTACCTGTACCTGATGAAGTATTATTAGCTTTTGCTGGATACTTAATAGCACAAGGTGATTTCCAATTTACACAAACATTGATTGTTTGCTTCCTAGGAAGTGTTACCGGAATGTCTATAAGTTTTTTTATAGGCAGAAAACTAGGTATTCCGTTTTTATTTAAGTATAAACGCTTTACTAGAATAACGCCGCTAAGAATAAAGAGATTGAATCAATGGTTTACTCGGTTTGGTAAGGTTGCTGTCATTTTCGGGTATTTCTTGCCTGGAATAAGACATTTTAGTGCTTATATTGCTGGTGTAAGTAATTGGTCATATCGTACATTTATTGCTTACGCTGTGTTAGGTGCAGCGCTTTGGTCACTTACCTTTATATTTCTAGGTATGTGGTTTGAAGAATATTGGGAAGAAATGATTAAGCTTATCCATCGATATGGAGTAGTTATTTCAATAGTAACATTTATAACCATTATTCTATTTATGATAATAAAAATAAAAAAAAGTAATTATTAATTTGATTATTTAAAATAAGGAGAGTGTCATTTATGGCTTTAACAACAGGAATTGTCGGTTTACCTAACGTAGGGAAATCTACATTATTTAATGCTATTACACAAGCGGGTGCTGAATCTGCAAACTATCCATTCTGTACAATTGATCCAAACGTAGGAATTGTTGAAGTACCAGATGAGCGACTAGACAAGCTTACGGAGTTAATCGTCCCTAAAAAAACTATTCCAACTGCGTTTGAATTTACTGATATCGCGGGTATAGTAAAAGGAGCAAGTAAGGGGGAGGGATTAGGAAACAAGTTTTTATCACACATTAGGCAGGTAGATGCAATTTCACATGTAGTGCGTTGTTTTGATGATGAAAATATTACACATGTTTCAGGACAAGTCGACCCAATTTCTGATATCGAAACTATCAACTTAGAATTAATATTAGCTGACTTAGAATCGGTAGAAAAAAGATTAACAAGAGTAAGCAAGATGGCAAAACAAAAAGACAAAGAAGCGATGGCTGAAGCGGCAGTTTTAGAAAAGCTTCAAGCAGCTTTTGAAAATGAAATGTCGGCAAGAAGTGTAGAATTAACGGATGACGAAAAGAAAGTTATTCACGGTATGCACTTACTTACTATTAAACCTGTACTTTATGTTGCGAATGTAAGTGAAGAAGATTTGCTTGCAGGTGAAGATAATGAATACGTGAAAAAAGTTAAAGCATATGCAGCAAAAGAAGGTGCAGAAGTTATTACTGTTTGTGCTCGTATTGAATCAGAATTATCAGAGCTAGATGGTGATGAAAAGCAAGAATTTCTTGAAGATTTAGGAATAGCTGAACCAGGATTAAACAAGTTAATTCGAGCAGCATACCAACTTTTAGGACTAGCAACATATTTTACTGCAGGTGTACAAGAAGTACGTGCTTGGACATTTAGAAAAGGTATTAAAGCCCCTCAAGCTGCAGGTATCATTCATACAGATTTCGAGCGTGGATTTATTCGTGCGGAAGTAGTGTCTTATGATGATTTAATTGCTGCAGGTTCAGAGGGTGCTGCAAAAGAACAAGGAAAGCTTCGTCTTGAAGGGAAAGAATACATCGTTAAAGATGGAGATGTTATCCATTTCCGTTTCAATGTATAAGCTTGTCAAAAATAAAGTTGTTTTCATTTTATAACTTTGCTATAATGTCTAGATGTGAGTAACTAATAATTACTCCTTGCTCCATTATGGGGCCGCTTAGACCAAAGGGAGGTGACGATAATGAATAAATACGAAATTATGTATATCATTCGTCCAAACATGGAAGATGAAGCTCAAAAAGCATTAGTTGAACGCTTTAACGGAATCTTAACTGATAACGGTGCTGAAATCGCAAACGTGAAAGAGATGGGTAAGCGTCGTTTAGCTTACGAAATCAATGACTTACGTGAAGGTTTCTACATGCTAATCAACACTGCAGCTAAAGCAGATGCTATCAATGAGTTCGATCGTTTGGCGAAGATCAATGAAGATATCATCCGTCATATGATCATTAAAGAAGAAGAGTAATCTTCTAAGGGGGAGATTCTGATGATTAACCGCGTAGTTCTTGTTGGTCGTCTTACTAAAGATCCTGAACTAAAGTACACGCCTACTGGTGTAGCAGTAGCTAATTTTACATTAGCTGTTAACCGCCCATTTTCTAGTCAAGATGGAAATAGGGAAGCTGATTTCATTAATTGTGTTATTTGGAGAAAGCCTGCTGAAAACGTAGCTAACTTCCTTCGAAAAGGTAGTTTGGCTGGAGTTGAAGGTCGTATCAACACACGTAATTATGAAAACCAAGAAGGTCGCAGAGTATATGTAACAGAAGTTGTTGCAGATAGTGTGCAGTTTTTAGAGCCAAGAAATAGTGGTGGGCAGCAAAGTGGTGGTTCTTCATACGGTGAAGAAAACAACTACAATCAGAATCGTAAGCCTAACAATAACCAAAATAATAATCGTCAAGATGATGATCCATTCGCTGGCGGAAGTCAACCGATAGATATCTCAGATGACGACTTACCATTTTAATATTAGAACGGAATATAAATAAAAAGTAAGGGAGGCTAACACTATGGCATTCGGACGTAGAGGTGGACGCGCTAAGCGTCGTAAAGTTTGCTTTTTCAAAGTAAACAAAATCGAAAAAATCGACTATAAAGATGTTGATTTACTAAAACGATTCATTTCTGAGCGTGGTAAGATTTTACCACGTCGTGTAACAGGTACTTCAGCTAAATACCAACGTCAATTAACTAGAGCTATTAAACGCTCTCGTCAAATGGCTTTATTACCATATGTATCTGAATAAGTAATGAAAAAAAGATCTTTTACCACCGAGGTAAAAGGTCTTTTTTCTTTAAATACGAAGGCATTAAAGCCGTTAAGCGATTGCTTCAGCTTTTCTTATCTGATCCAGCTGCGGCTCACAGCGACTAGCAATCTTCACACTTTTTATTTACGATAAGTCAACATCAACTCGTTCCACTTGTTGTGTTTCCTTTATCTCAAACAAAGTGCTCCAGCTTATACGTCGCTGAGCGTTCGCCTCGCTTTTCTTTATTTGATCCAGCTTCGACTCCTAGCGACTAGTTAACTTCATACTTCTCTTTTGCGATAAGTCAACATCAAAGTGCATACACTTTGTGTTTCCTTTATCTCAATCGAAGTATTCCAGTTCATACGTCGCTAACCAGTCGTCTCAGCTTTTCTTTATTAATTGCTATCAGGTATTCCAAGGTTTAAAATAGTGGGTAGAGATTAGATGAGGTGATTAAGTGAAAAACCAACGAATTATAACAGAAGGCGCACTTTTATTATCGATATTTATAGTGCTTTTATTATTTACTATTTTTGTACCTTTATTAGGTATGTTATCGATATGGGCGTTACCAATTCCATTCATCTTATATACTGTACGTCATGGCTTAAAGGCAGGTATTTTCTTACTAGTAGGTACTTTATTGTTAACTTTAGCAGTAGGGCTTATTATGTCTATGCCATTAGCTATTATGTTTGCAAGTAGTGGACTTGTTATCGGCTACTTATTGAAAAGAAAGTTATCATCTTTCGTTGTATTAGTAGGATCTACATTAACGTACATTACAAACATTTTGCTTATTTATGTCATAAGCATTGTAATATTCGACCTTAATATTGTTGACTCTATCGAAAAAATGTCGAGTGATTCAATAAAAACTGCTGAAGAAATTATGGTAGCTATAGGTCAGGAAAATAAAGATGTTATTATTGCTTATGAGAATGCAATGGAAGTTGCTATTTACATAATACCTAGTTTAATAATAATGACGGGTATTTTATTTTCAATTATTACAATCTTGGTTGCAAAACCTATTGTAAAGCGATTTTATAGTGAATTACCAGACGCAAAACCATTTAGAGAATGGAATTTCCCTAAAAGTATCATATGGTATTATATAATAGTGATTTTATTATCATTTATGCAATTAGAAGTAGGTTCATCGCTTTATCTTGTAGTAATTAATTTACAAGTATTACTTGAGCTTGTTTTAATGATTCAAGGTTTTACTTTAATTTATTTTTATTTCCATGCAAAAGGAAGTGGCAAGGGAATACCAATTGCAATTACTGTATTTGCAATTTTATTCGCACCGTTACTTTCAATCATTAGAATCTTAGGTATAATTGATTTAGGTTTCGAATTAAAAGCAAAAATCGCTAACGCAAATAAAGTTAGTTAAATTAGGAGATGAAAATATGCCTGACTTTTTTAATAAGAGATGGCATGGTTCACATGTAGTTGCACTCTTTATTTTGGCAATTATTTTTGTTGCCATTATTGCCTATCATAATTGGATAATAGCAGTGATTGGATTAGCATTCCTTGTTCTCTTATTTACGTTTGCCTTGAAAAGTGAGGCATATTTTCGTGAAGAATTAGGAGATTATATATCTACCCTTTCATATAGGGTACGTAAAGTTGGGGAAGAGGCATTGCTTGAGATGCCAATCGGAATTATTTTATATGATGAAGACTTTAATATTGAATGGGCTAATCCATACATGACAGAACTTATTGGTGAAGAAAGTTTAATTGGACATAATGTAGATGTTGTAACAAGTGAAATTAATACGTTAATTAAAGGTACGGAGTCATATAGTCAAATTAAAATACAAAAACAAAATTTCCGTATTCATTTAAAACGGGAAGAACGGTTACTGTACTTTTTTGATATTAATGAACAAATTAACATTGAAAAATTATTTGCAGAAGAACAACCAGTTATTGCAACAATCTTTTTAGATAACTTTGAGGACGTTACTCAAGGAATGGAAGATCAAGCTAGAATTAACATTAATAGTGTAGTTACTTCATTATTAAAAAACTGGGCTACAGAACATAACGTATTTTTAAAGCGTGTTTCATCAGAACGTTTTCTTGCAGTTTTTAATCAAAAAACATTAAGCGCATTTGAGGCAAATAAGTTTTCCATCTTAGATGAGGTGCGCGAAACTACTCATAAAAAGAATGTCCCAATAACTTTAAGTATTGGGGTAGGTACAGGAGTTAGATCATACCCAGAATTAGGGAATTTAGCACAGTCAAGTTTAGACTTAGCTTTAGGTCGTGGTGGAGACCAAGTAGCTATTAAAAGTTATCAAGGCAAAGTTAACTTCTTCGGAGGAAAAACAAATCCAGTTGAGAAGAGAACAAAAGTACGTGCTCGAGTTATTTCCCATGCAATAAGAGAACTAATCCTGCAAAGTGACAAAGTAATAGTTATGGGACATATACATCCTGATATGGATGCTATAGGAGCAGCTATTGGTATTCTTAAGGTTGCAGAAGCTAATGAAAAAGAAGCTTATATTGTCTTGGATGATGAGGATATTCATGTTGGTATTAAGAAACTAATTGATGAGTTAAAGAAAGATAAAAAACTTTGGGCTCACTTCATTACGAAAGATGAGGCATATGAAGAGTCTACAGAAGATACACTATTAGTTGTCGTTGATACACATAAACCTTCTATGGTTATTGAACCAAGATTGTTAAAAGAAATAGATCACGTTGTTGTCATTGATCACCATCGAAGAGGAGAAGAGTTCATTAAAGATCCTGTACTAGTTTATATGGAACCTTACGCATCCTCAACGGCCGAACTAATTACTGAACTATTAGAATATCAACCGAATGGTGTGAAAATGAACATGCTTGAATCATCAGCTCTATTGGCTGGTATTATCGTCGATACGAAAAATTTCACATTAAGAACTGGCGCGAGAACATTTGATGCAGCTTCATACTTGAGAGCTGGTAATGCAGATACAGCTTTAGTTCAAAAGTTCTTAAGTGAAGATCAAACACAATATGTTCAACGTTCAAAATTAGTAGAAAGAGCTACGATCCATAATAATGGAGTGGCTATTGCTAAAGGGCTTGAATCGGAAGTTTACAACAAAGTTATCTTGGCGCAAGCAGCTGATACGCTGCTAACTTTAAGTGGTGTTAGTGCTTCGTTTGTAATTTCTAAAACAAAAGAAAACTCAGTCAGTATTAGTGCGAGATCATTAGGTGAGATTAATGTTCAAGTTATTATGGAGAAAATGAATGGTGGCGGACATTTAACAAATGCAGCGACACAACTTGAAGAAGTTTCAATTGATGGAGCAACGGAACAATTGCTAACGATTATAGAGGAATTTTTTGAAGGAGGAGAAGAGTCATGAAAGTAATCTTTTTAAAAGATGTAAAAGGTAAAGGGAAAAAAGGGGAAGTAAAAAACGTTGCTGAAGGTTATGCACAAAACTTTTTAATTCCACGTGGTTTTGCTAAAGTTGCAACTTCGGGTAACATAAATACTTTAGAAGCTCAAAAGAAAAAAGAAGAAGAAATTGCTGCACAGCAATTAGCTGATGCAGAAAAACTAAAAGAGAAAATGGAAGAACTAACTGTTACATTAGCAACAAAAGCTGGTGATGGTGGACGTTTATTCGGTTCAATTACGAGCAAACAAATTGCAGATGAACTAAAACAGTTAGGTTATAAAATAGATAAACGAAAAATAGATTTACCTGAACCAATTCGTGCATTAGGCTTTACTAATGTACCAATCAAGATTCATTCGAAAGTTACAGCAACTGTAAAAGTGCAAGTGGTAGAGCAGTAATAAATAACGAGATTATCCGAAGGAGGGGAATTAATGAGTGACTTATTTGCAGATCGTACACCGCCTCATAATATAGAAGCTGAACAAGCTGTTATTGGTGCAATATTTTTAGATCCACAAGCAATAACGACTGCTTCCGAATTATTATCACCAAATGACTTCTACAGAGCTGCACATCAAAAGATATATGAGGTCATTATTACCCTTTCGGAAAGAAGTGAGCCTATTGATCTAGTCACGGTTACTTCTGAATTACAAGATCGAAAGCTTCTAGAAGAAGTGGGCGGCGTTTCATATTTAAGTGATTTAGCAAATTCTGTGCCGACAGCAGCTAACATTGAATATTATAGTCAAATTGTTGAAGAAAAATCGTTGCTCCGTCATTTAATACGTACGGCAACTGAGATTACAAAAAACGGCTATACAACAGAGGACGGCGTAGATGCTATTTTAAATGAAGCGGAACGTAGCATCTTGGAAGTATCACGACGAAAAAGAACTGGAACATTTAAAGTAATAAAAGATGTTTTAGTTGAGGCTTACGATAATATTGAGTTATTAAATAATCGTGAAGGTGAAATAACCGGAATACCAACTGGGTTTAATCACCTTGATCGAATGACTGCAGGTTTCCAACGAAATGATTTAATTATCGTTGCAGCCCGTCCATCAGTAGGTAAAACAGCTTTTGCTTTAAATATTTCACAAAATGTAGCGACAAAAGCTGGGGAAAATGTTGCTATCTTTAGTTTAGAGATGGGTGCAGAACAACTTGTCATGCGTATGTTATGTGCGGAAGGAAACATCGATGCACAACGACTTCGTACGGGTAAATTGCAACCAGAAGATTGGCAAAAACTAACGATGGCAATGGGTAGCTTATCAAACGCTGGTATATACATTGACGATACGCCTGGAATTCGAATCAATGAGCTAATTGCTAAATGCCGACGCCTAAAGCAAGAGCATGGCTTAGGAATGGTATTAATTGATTACTTACAGTTAATTGTCGGTTCTGGTAAAACAGGCGAAAACCGTCAACAAGAAGTATCAGAGATATCTCGATCATTAAAAGCACTTGCCAGAGAACTTCAAGTTCCCGTAATTGCATTATCACAGCTATCACGTGGAGTGGAACAAAGACAAGATAAGCGCCCTATGATGTCTGATATTCGTGAATCAGGAAGTATTGAGCAAGATGCTGATATCGTAGCCTTCTTATACCGCGATGATTACTATGATAAAGAGTCTGAGAATAAAAATATTATTGAAATAATTATAGCAAAGCAACGTAATGGTCCTGTCGGGACTTGTGAACTTGCGTTTGTGAAAGAATACAATAAATTCGTAAACATTGACTACCAACGTGATGAACAAGGTGCACCAGCGTAATACAGTAGTAAAAAGGAACTTGAAACTTTTCAAGTTCCTTTTTTCATACAACCATCTTTACCAAAGGCGAACTATAATTACTGAATATAAGTGAATATTCGTGTTTAATAATTGACAGTGCATTAGTGGAATGATACATTATTAAAGGTTAAGAAAATTAAAGAGGTGGTAGTATGTCAGGGATAGTAGTAGTTGGTACACAGTGGGGCGATGAAGGAAAAGGTAAAATCACTGATTTTCTTTCAAAAAAATGTAATGTAATTTCCCGTTACCAAGGTGGAAACAATGCAGGCCACACAATAGTCTTTAATAATAAACGTTATAAATTGCACTTAATTCCTTCAGGGATATTTAATAAAGATAAAATTTGCGTTATTGGAAACGGTGTTGTTGTAAATCCCAAAGACTTATTACAAGAAATAAAATATTTACATGATAATGGTGTTAGCACAGAAAACTTGCGCATAAGTAATCGGGCGCATGTCATCATGCCATATCATTTAAAACTTGATGAAGTAGAAGAGTTAAGCAAAGGCAAAGATAAGATTGGTACTACGAAAAAGGGAATAGGTCCAGCATATATGGATAAAGTTTCTCGAGTAGGTATTAGAATTGCTGACCTTCTAGATCAGGAAGAATTTGCATTAAAAATAGAAAAGAACTTAAAAATTAAAAATCTCCTTTTCGAAAAAGTTTATGAGGTTCCTGGTTTTCAAAAAGAGGATATGTTGGAAGAATATCTTGCTTATGGGAAAGAGATTGAAAAATATGTCTGTGATACGTCAGTATTAATAAATGATGCATTAGATGCCGGTGAAAAAGTATTATTTGAAGGTGCACAAGGGGTAATGCTAGATATCGATCATGGTACATATCCATTTGTTACCTCATCAAATCCAAGTGCTGGTGGCGTTAGCATTGGAACTGGAGTAGGACCTACAAAGATTAATAATGTAGTTGGAGTTTCTAAAGCTTATACAACACGTGTCGGCGATGGGCCATTTCCTACAGAATTAGATAATGAGATTGGTGAGCAAATAAGAAATATTGGTAGAGAGTATGGTACTACTACCGGACGACCTCGTCGTGTAGGTTGGTTTGACAGTGTAGTTGTTAGACACTCAAAAAGAGTAAGTGGAATTACTGACTTATCATTAAACTCTATAGATGTACTTACAGGTTTAAAAGAATTAAAAATTTGTGTAGCATATCAATGTAATGGAGAAACAATTAACCATTATCCAGCAAGTAATAAAGAATTAGATGCATGTGAACCCGTTTATGAAACAATGCCTGGTTGGGAAGAAGATATTACAAATGTAAAAACTTTTTCCGAATTACCAACAAATGCACAAAACTACTTAAAGAAAATAAGTGAATGTACAGGAATACCATTAACAATTTTTTCAGTTGGTCCTGATAGAGAGCAAACAATAGTTCTAAAAGAATTGTAACAATAAAAAAGAGGTAGTGATTAGTAACTATTCATTACCTCTTAATTTCTCTCTAAAAATAGTAGATAATAATATAAAATTAAATATTGTTATTCGACAAATAATATGATATTATTACAAAGGTTAATAAATTTGGCCCGTTGGTCAAGCGGTTAAGACACCGCCCTTTCACGGCGGTAACACGGGTTCGAATCCCGTACGGGTCACCATTTTTATTAACATTAGTAGATTCTATTAGGTCCCGTGGTGTAGCGGTTAACATGCCTGCCTGTCACGCAGGAGATCGCCGGTTCGATCCCGGTCGGGACCGCCATTAAATTATATATGGCTCGGTAGCTCAGTCGGTAGAGCAGAGGACTGAAAATCCTCGTGTCGGCGGTTCGATTCCGTCCCGAGCCACTTCTGAAAAGTAAATCATTTACGATTTGCTTTTTTATTAAAAAATATTTATCTGAAAATTAAAATAATAATAATATACTAAGTTATGTATAATATATTAAAATACTAATATAGTTAGTAATAATATGAAATATTGCTTTTGTCATACATTTGTAACAGACATATGTTGCAATTTCATGTATAGTAGAGATTAGATATGTTTGTGCGAAAATAATAGCAGGTTAAGAGATAATAAAAAGGGGATACTTAACGGACGTATAGGGGGAAAATAAGTGAATGCTTTTAAAGAGATTATAATAAAAAAACCAATAAACTTATTATTACTTTCCGTGTTTCTTCTAACTGCATTAGCAGCAGGTAATGTTTTAGCGGGATATAATGAGGAATTAAAGACAGTTTACCATGTATATGTTGATGGTGAAAAAATTGGGACTGTTAATGATACTAGTTTAGTAGATGAACTAGTTAAAAATAAGTCACTTCAAATTCAAGATGAATACCCCAACTATGAGATTGTTGTGAAAGAAGATTTAGTCCTAGTTCCAGAAAAAGTATTCTCATTAGATTTTAATAATGAGCAGGTTCTTGCTAAATTAAATCATAAAATTTCTTTGGCTGTAAAAGCAACAGCATTAGTAGTGAATGAAGAGATAATTGGTTACGTTGAAAACGAATCGGCTGGACAAGCGGTTATTCGCAATATGTTACTAGAGTTTGCTCCAAAGGCTGTTGTCGATCAACTAAAAAACCTTGAATATAAAAATACAAATGATATTACTTCAAAATTAAATGATCCTACTATAATAGACGTAACATTGTCAGAAAAAGTTTCATTAATTGAAGATCGTACAATGCCTGAAGAGATATTAACGGTAGAACAGGCGATTGAGCTACTGAAAAAAGGAACGTTAACAGATACAATCCATACTGTAGAATCTGGGGAAGTACTTAGTGTTATAGCTTCAAATTACAACTTAACTGTTGGTGAAGTACTAGAGCTAAACCCTGGCTTAAAGACAAATTCAATTATACAAATTGGACAAGAATTGATTGTAACAGATTATGAGCCATACGTTAAAGTTACGGTTACAGAAGCTGTTACAAGAGATGAGGATATTAACTTCACAACAAAGTATGAAAATGATAGTACGATGTTTAAAAACACTGAAAAAGTTAAGCAATATGGTCAACTTGGTAAAAAGAGAATTGACTATGTTATTACTACTGAAAACGGCGTAGTGGTAGAAAAAGAAATTGTTAATGAAGTAATAATTAAAGAACCGGTTACTAAGATTGTTCTACAAGGTACGAAAGTAATTCCATCACGTGGAACAGGTGATTTCATTTGGCCAACATACGGTGGAGTAATTACTAGTTACCAAGGAATGCGCTGGGGGAAATATCATAAAGGTATAGATATTGCTGGTGTTAGTAACAGGAATATTAAAGCTATAGATAATGGAACAGTAAGTGTTGCAGCTTACGGATGGAATAATGGGCGTGGAAATTATATTGTTATCAACCATAACAATGGTTTTAAATCTCACTACTTCCACTTTAGCCAACTATATGTAACTCCTGGTCAAGTTGTTATGAAAGGGCAAGCTATTGGGAAAATGGGGACTACTGGAAGATCGACTGGCGTCCATTTACACATTGAATTATACAAATATGGAAGTTTATTAAATCCATTAGATTATTTAAGAAGATAAAATGAAAACCTCTGGCTCTGTGCTAGAGGTTTTCTTTATACATAATTATGGTGGCTAATATTTTACAGAATGTCATACGTCAGTAAAGCTTTTTAAACACTTATAAAGGATACATGGCTTATTGTATGGAATGATATATAATAACGAACAAATTTGAAACGAAATTTAAATAGGAGTGAAAATAAATGGAAAAACGGGTATTAGTTGTTGACGATGAAAAACCAATTGCTGATATATTGAAATTCAATTTAGAAAAAGAAGGTTATGTTGTTACATGTGCTTATGACGGGTTAGAAGCGATTGAAAAAATGGAAGAAGTAAAACCTTCCTTAGTATTACTAGATATTATGTTACCACATAAAGATGGCATGGAAGTATGTAAGGAAATACGAAAAACTTCTGATATACCAATTATCATGCTCACTGCAAAAGACTCTGAAATTGATAAAGTATTAGGTCTTGAGTTTGGTGCAGATGATTATGTTACGAAACCTTTTAGTACAAGAGAGTTAATTGCCCGAGTGAAGGCTAATCTGCGCCGTCACTCTCAGTCAGAAGATGAAGGGTCAAATAACGAAATGTCTAAAGATATACATATAGGACCAATAACAATAAAACCTGATCAATACGTAGTAAAGAAGAGAGAGTTGACTATTGAATTGACTCATCGTGAATTTGAACTATTTCACTATTTAGCGAAACATATTGGACAAGTGATGACAAGAGAAAACTTATTACAAACGGTTTGGGGTTATGATTATTTTGGTGATGTTCGGACTGTTGACGTTACAGTTCGCAGACTACGTGAGAAAATTGAAGATAACCCTAGCAATCCTGCTTGGATCATCACAAGACGCGGGGTTGGCTACTATCTACAGGAACCTAAATAGGAGTAACTACTATGCAGAAAGTAAGCTTTTTTCGTTCCATTCATTTTAAATTTATCTTAATATACGTCTTATTAATAACAGTAGCTATGCAAGTAATTGGTGTTTATTTCGTAGATAAATTGGAAGAGCAGTTCGTGACCAATTTTTCAAAATCTTTAAGAGAAAGAATTAGTCTCCTTGCATATAACGTAGATCAAGTACTAGACCAGCCAAGAAATGATACTACTCAAACTCTCGAAGATGATATTTATCAATTGCTTCGAAAAAATGATTTATTCTCAGATGACTTAATAGAAGCTCAAGTAATAAATAGTAATAAATTTGTTATAGGTACTACAAACCCTGCTAATCAACATATAGTAGGTAGAATTAGTACAGAAGTTCGAGTGAAAAAAGCACTTGTAAGTGGTGGTACCTTTTCTGATGTTTTACGGCATCCCAAACTTGGGCACAGAATTCAAGTACTAGCAGTCCCAATAAATAATAAGAATGGTCAAACGGTTGGGGCGATATATGTTGAAGCCTCAATGGAAGACATATATGAACAAATGCAAGAAATTAATAATATTTTAGCAACTAGTACTATTATTGCCTTGGCAATAACTGCCCTATTAGGTGTGTTTTTAGCACGAACTATAACAAAACCGATGTCAGAAATGCGAAAACATGCATTAACGATGGCAAAAGGAGATTTCACTAAGCAAGTAAAAGTATACGGTGAAGATGAAATTGGCCATCTAGCAATTGCCTTTAATGACTTAACAAGTAATTTAAAAGAAGCGCGTGAAAATACTGAAGATGAAAGAAGAAAATTAATCTCAGTTTTAACACATATGACAGATGGTGTAATAGCTGCCAATCAAAAAGGTGAAATAATATTAATGAATACGCGCGCTGAGAAAATGTTGGGGATCCCATATGAGAAAGCACAAGGTAAATCTGTGCTACACCTTCTAAAGCTTGAAGGCATTATGACATTACGTGATCTTTATGGCTATTATGGTGAGTTTCTTATAGACTTAAGTACAGATTATAAAAAGTACTATCTTAAAGCCAACATATCTCTGATTAAAACTGAAGAAAAAGATTTTAGTGGAATAATTGTTGTTTTGCATGATGTTACTGAGCAAGAACAAATTGAACAAGAAAGAAGAGAATTTGTTGCTACAGTATCACACGAATTGCGCACCCCATTAACTACGATGAGAAGTTATTTAGAGGCTTTATCAGACGGAGCACTAGAAGATGAAAACTTAGCTCCGCAATTTATAAAAGTAACACAAGATGAGACAGAACGAATGATTAGACTCGTAAAAGATTTATTACAGCTGTCCAAGATAGACAGTCAAGAGTTTAAAATTAACGAGTCGACAGTAGAAATGCTAGAATATATGACGTTAATCGTAGACAGGTTTGAGATGACAAAAGGCCATCAGTTTGTTTTCACAAAAGTCTTTCCAAAACATGAACTTAACATGATCATCGACAGTGATAAAATGACACAAGTTTTTGATAACATTTTATCAAATGCTATTAAATATTCGCCTGAGGGCGGAGAAATTTTAATAAACATGGCATTGCAAAATGAAGGATTAATCATTGAAATAAGCGATAAAGGTGTAGGAATTCCTGCAGATAGTGTTGAGAAAATATTTGATCGGTTCTATCGAGTAGACAAAGCAAGATCGCGCAAGTTAGGTGGAACAGGATTAGGACTAGCAATTGCCAAGGAAATAATTCGCGAACATCAAGGAGAGATTTGGGCAACAAGTAAGGAAGGCAAAGGAACAACTATTCATATTAAACTTCCTATAGCGAGGTATAAAGGGGGAGCTATGAAATGATCTATGAGCGGTTAAAAACATCATTACTTACACTTTTAGTGCTCCTTAGTATTTTGCTTACTTGGAAGTTGTGGACATATCAGCCTAATTATGGCTTAATTGCTGAAGAACCTCAGTATTTAAAAGATATTTCCATAGGAAAAAAACTGGATCTTATTGATGTATTTCAACCAACAAAGTTAATCTTTCATTTAGAAAATAAAAACTATGGTACAGAAAAAACGAGCAAAATAGCATCGATTTATCGCGATATGCAAAACTGGAATTTACAATCTTTTTATTTGCTTCCAGAACGGTTTACGAATATTAATGAGCTAACATCAATGGATGAAAGTGTAGAAATCATCTTTCCTGCCCCATTATCGGCAGATATAATTAGGTTTATATTTAAGTTATCAGAAGAACAATATGCACTTGATGGTGTGGAGAGAATTGTATTATCAGCAAATATAAATACAGGAAAAGATGAAACAATTGCCCATTTTATTTCTACTTCTGAACGTAAAGTGTTAGAAGCCGAAATAAATAACATCCCATTCTCGGCAATCATTGAAAACTATCTACTTGATGCACATGTGCAAACGCCATATTATAAATACGTTATTTCTGATAATAAAGGATACTCTAATATCATTTATTTAGCAGATAAGGTTCAAACATTAAAAGCATTAACTTATACCGCATCAAAATTAAAAGCAGAAGATCAGTTGAAAGATGTTTTATTTAGCGATCCTAAGTATGTTCGTAAAACGCAATCAGGATCGGAAGAGGAAACATATACAGATGGCAAGCGCGCATTAGAATTCTTACATGAACTAAATATGATGAAATATATTAATCCTTTACAGCAACATAAAAACAATGAATTTGATGAAAAGATGCTATTACAAAGCTATCAGTTTATAAATGACCATAGTGGCTGGACGGATCGTTTTCTATACTACATGAGGGATGAAGAGAAAGAATCCGTAACATTTAGGCAGTATATAAATAATTTCCCTATCTTTTCAACAAACTTAGCTAATAAACAAAGTGACTTAGCAACAATTTATGTTTCCTGGCGTGAAGGACAAGTTCATGAGTATATTAGGTCATTGATAGATATTGAACGAGAATTAGTTGAAAATGGTGAAATCCAGTTAGCTCGTGGTAGTAAAGTCATTAATTACCTTTACTACTTACAAGAAATAAAGGAATTTAACCCTACGTTATTAAAAGATATTACGGTTGGTTATCAAATGTATCATATCAATACTAATTTAATTTTTTTAAAACCTTCATGGTTCATTCATTATAATGGAAATTGGCAAGCGTTGAACTACGAGCCCCAAATTGAAGAGGGGGAAGAGCAAGATGGACTGGAATAAAACAAAAACGATTTTCATCCTTACTTTTTTCATTTTAAATATCTTTTTAAGCTTTAAACTGATAGAACGAAAAAACGAAAGCCAATTAGAAGTAATAACGAAATCAACTATTGAAGATCTATTGAAAGAAATGGAAATAAAGTACCCTAAACTTCCACAAATTAAAAAAACAGAAACACATATTAGTGCACTTAATATACCTTTTAATACTGAAGAGTTAAGTAAACTAAAGCAACAACAATATACTTTAAATGAAGATGGAACGCTGATTGGAATATTTGAATCACCAATTACATTAACTAATCCATTGCAACCTGAAGAAGAAGTAGCAAAGTTTATTAGTGAAAACTTAGTAAACGGAACGAAATATAGTTACTGGAAAACAGGTGAAGATGCAAAAAAGGTTTATTTTTTCCAAACATTTGATGGAAAACCTATTTATTTTAATAAAAAAGCAATGCTTATCATTCATTTGAATGAAGAGAAACAAATAATTGGCTATGAGCAAAATTTTCTAACAGTACAAATGAAAGAAGCGGAACAAAACATACTTCCACCATTAAAGGTGATAGAAGTATTACTTGATAAACAGTATTTACAGTATGAAGGAATCATAAGCAAAATAGAGCTAGGTTACTTCAATTTACCTGAAATTGCAGGGAACATCCAAGTACTTGCGCCTACATGGCATGTAGTTATAGGCAACAACCACTATTTTGTTGATGCTATCGATGGGGAATTACTTAAAATAGGACAAAATTGGGGTGGAGAAATTGGCACTACATTTTAGTGTGCTTGCAAGTGGGAGCACTGGCAACGCATTTTATGTCGGAACAGATAAAAAAAAGCTTTTAGTTGATGCAGGGATGAGTGGGAAACAACTTGAACAACTATTTCAAGGTGTCGATGTGAATCCTAAAAACTTAGACGGAATATTAGTTACGCATGAGCATAGTGATCACATCAAAGGTATTGGTGTGTTTGCTCGCAGATATAATTTGCCTATATATGCAAATGAAAAAACGTGGAAAGCAATGGATGGATTAATAGGTAAGATTCCAACGGAACAAAAATTCACCTTTGATATGGGTACAGTAAGATCATTTGGGAATTTAGACGTTGAATCATTTGGCGTATCACATGATGCTGCTGAGCCAATGTTTTATGTTTTTCATCATGACGGTAAGAAAGTAGCATTAGTAACAGATTTGGGATATGTTAGTGATCGTATTAAAGGAACAGTAAAAGGTGCAGACGCGCTAGTATTTGAGGCTAATCATGATGTATCAATGCTACAAATGGGGCATTACCCATGGAGTATAAAAAGAAGAATCTTAAGTGATGTCGGACATGTGTGTAATGAGGATGCAGGTTTAGCTTTAGCAGATATTATTGGCGATAAAACGAAGCGTATTTATTTAGCACATTTAAGTAAAGATAATAATATGAAAGACTTAGCACGATTGACTGTAGCGCAAACATTAGAAGAGCAAGGGTTTAAAATTGGTGAAACGTTTGATTTATACGATACTGATCCGAAAACCCCAACGCCAATGTATTTTGTTTAACAAAAAATAGTAGATATTATATAATTTTCTATGTAAAAAGGAAGAAGGAAGGTGTTTCTCGTGGGGTATTACGATCAAGATTACGACAATATCCAAAAGCAAAAAGGGAATCGTAAAGGGACTTGGTTAGCATTAATTTTCGCTGCTGTACTCGGAGGATTTATCGTACTTTTTTCTATGCCAGCCTTATCAAATATAGGATTGTTGCCTTATGAATTTGCAACACCTGCAACTGGTGATGAAGAAGAAGTAAATGTTGATAATAATGTAAATCGTACAGTAAATCTTTCCATCACGACTAATGTAACGGAAGCTGTTGAGAAAATAGCTGACGCTGTCGTAAGTGTCATTAACATTCAAAAAACAAGCTTTTGGTCAGAAACTGCAAGTGAAGCGGGAGCGGGTTCTGGAGTTATTTACAAAAAAGCAAATGGGAAAGCATTTATTGTTACAAACCATCATGTTGTTGAAGGTGCAAGTCAAATTGAAGTAAGTTTGACAGATGGAACGAGAGTCCCGGCAACATTACTCGGCTCAGACGTTTGGACCGACTTAGCAGTATTAGAAATTGACGCAACTTCAGTAAAATCAATAGCAGAGTTTGGTAATTCGGACACACTTAAACCTGGTGAGCCAGCAATTGCCATTGGAAACCCATTAGGACAATTTTCAAGCTCAGTCACACAGGGGATTATCTCAGCAACTGAGCGAACAATTCCAGTCGACATTAATAAAGATGGTTCAATTGACTGGAACGCAGATGTTATTCAAACAGATGCTGCAATAAACCCTGGGAATAGTGGTGGAGCCTTAATTAATATCGGAGGTCAATTAATTGGAATAAACTCCATGAAAATTGCTCGAGAATCCGTGGAAGGAATTGGCTTTGCTATTCCAATTAATTTAGCAGAACCTATTATTGAAGATCTGGAGCTATTTGGTGAAGTTCAACGCCCTCAAATGGGTATTAGTTTAGTCTCATTGTCACAAATATCTAATTACCATCGTGAAGAAACATTAAAGTTACCGGAAGATGTTAAAGCAGGAATAATGATTCGTTCTGTGTCTACACTTTCACCAGCAGATAAAGCTGGATTACAAGAACTTGATGTAATTGTGAAAATGGACGATACGGTAGTCAAAGATGATATAGACTTAAGAAAGTATTTATATATGAAGAAAGAAGTTGGCGATGAGTTAGAAGTAACATTTTATAGAGACGGCAAAAAGAAAACAACTGTATTACGTTTAGAGAAACAATCATATTAAGCAGGAGTGCATCTCCTGCTTTTTTACAACAAAGGAGGAAACAACATGAGAATATATAGTTGCATGGAACATATTGATGAAGCATTAGATGAAGTGGTGGATAAAGATGAACTAGCTCCTATTATGGAGAAAATTGAAGATACTAACAATTTGTCCACAGGCTGCTTTATGTGTGGAAAGGAAGCAACATATTTAGTTTCATCCGAATATTAAATATCAATATGTAGATTTGGTTGTTGATATGTGGATAAGTGTTGTTGATAAGTTGTTTGTAAAGGAGAAGTTATGCACATTACAATCGTTTCAGTGGGGAAATTGAAAGAGAAATATTTAAAACAAGGGATAGCTGAATACTTGAAAAGGCTAACAGCATATGCAAAAGTAGAAGTTATCGAAGTTGCTGATGAAAAAGCACCAGAAATATTAAGTGAAAATGAAATGGAGCAAGTAAAAGATAAAGAAGGGGAACGTATTTTAGCAAAAATATCCCCTGATACATATGTCATTGCCTTAGCAATTGAAGGGAAGCTAAAGTCATCGGAAGAACTTGCGAAGGATCTTGATAACCTAGCGATATACGGGAAAAGTAAGGTAGCTTTTGTTATCGGTGGATCGTTAGGCTTGAGTACAAATGTCTTAAAACGAGCAAATGATAAACTATCATTTTCAAAAATGACTTTTCCACATCAGTTGATGAAATTAGTTTTAGTGGAACAGATTTATCGAGCGTTTCGAATTAATCGCGGTGAACCGTATCATAAGTAAGCACTAAGTCATTCTTAATGGAAGCGTCTAAGGACAATTCAATGTCCTTGACGCTTCTTTCATCTGGTGAATCTCCTTCATTAACGGTAATTTTATTAACGATAGTATGAAGTAAATCCTTTTGCTCCTCAGCGCTTTATTCAATTTTTATACATCCTTATGTAAGGATGATATTATATCTAAAAATAAGACTTTAGGGGGGAGTAACATGACAAAACTAGCTCCTTTTTTTATATTACTAGCAGCAATGCTTTGGGGAACAACAGGAACTACGCAGGCACTAGCACCAGAAAATACCCATCCGATTGCAATTGGAGCTACTCGCTTAGCGGTAGGAGGGTTATTTCTCCTTTTTCTTGTACTCGTAACAGGAAAATTAACTATTAAAAATTGGCCAATTAAGGCAACCGTTTTGGCCTCCTTAAGTATGGCTTTATACCAGCCTTTATTTTTCTCTGCAGTAACGATTACCGGTGTGGCTATTGGAACCGTAGTAGCGATTGGTAGTGCCCCTATTTTGGCAGGGCTCTTAGAATGGATTTACTTAAAAAATCGTCCGCCGATAGTTTGGTGGTATTCAACAATTTTATCTATTTTAGGTTGTTTGATGTTGTTTATGAATAAACAATCATTATATGTAGATCCAGTCGGAATTTTATTGGCTATAGGAGCAGGCTTAGCTTTTGCTAGTTATACGCTTTTAAGCAGAGATTTGGTTACAAACTACTCACCTTTATCAGTAGTTGCGGTTATCTTCACACTTAGTGCAATTTGTTTATCTCCATTTTTATTCATTTTTGATATGTCTTGGATTGCGAGTTTTCGAGGAGTAGGTGTTAGCTTGCAACTGGGTATTATGGCTACAGGGGTAGCATATTTTCTTTTTGCAAGAGGCCTTGCACATGTGTCTTCATCAACAGCTGTGACACTTGCATTGGCAGAACCATTAACAGCAGCGTTATTAGGTGTAATCATGCTAGGAGAATATTTGAGCAAAACTTCATGGCTTGGCATTTTTCTATTACTATTTGGAATCGGATTATTAATCTGGTCGTCAAAAAGTTCTAATAGACCAATAGTAATGGAAGCAAAGTAAGGTTATTAGTTATGATGAGTTGACCATAATTAGATACAAAACTTTTTATTGAATTTATTACCGTATATTTAATAGAAAATACTTTGCAAGAGTAGATATTAATAAATAATTGGTGAAGATCCAAGCAGTGAGATTTCTTTTCACACAAGGGGCAAGTAATTTTGTAAAACTTTTTACTTAGCCCCCTGTTTTCTTCTTTTCAACATTCTCTATCGTTTCTCCACGTGGTACATTGTACAATCTACTCTTCGGTTCAAATATTTTTTGAGATGGCCAAAGTCCATGATGCCCGGAGAAAAGGTAGCTGACGATACAAGCAACAAAGAAGTACTCTAATCCTTTTCCATTAAACATTTCCATTGCTAAGAGGAATGCTGCTAAAGGGGTATTAGCACCACCACAAAAAGTAGCGATTAATCCAATTGCAACAAGAAAGGACATCGGTAAATCTATAAATGTGTGTAAGGTGTTACCTAATGTCGCTCCAATAAAAAATAGAGGAATTGCTTCTCCGCCAACAAATCCGCTTCCGAGAGTAATTACTGTAAAAACAAGTTTGGCGAGGAAGGCAAAGGGAGGAACTTTTTCTTCAAATGATTGTTCGAGCATCTCTAACCCCCGGCCATTATAATCTTGTGAACCAACAATTAATGTTAGTACCACAATAATAACTCCACCCCAAAAAGCTCTCTTCATATGGTTTTTCTTAGAAAGTTTCTCAGAATATTTCTGTACCCCATGTCTTAACTGACTATATAAAACACTTATTAAAGCGAAAATAACAGAAACAAAGATTACTTTTAGAAATGAAACGATAGTAAATTCAGGTACTAGTTTAATTATAAAATTTTCATGTTCATGTCCCCAAGCTGCTGTGGTTATATAGTAAGCAACAAAGCTTGCTACAAAACAAGGCACAAGTGCTTCAAATCGTAACTTCCCTAATGCAGCCATTTCCATGCCAAACACAGTACCAGCAATAGGTGCTCCAAATGCAGCTCCAAACCCGGCACTAATACCACTCATTATTAGAAGTTTCTTATCATTGTTGTTTACTTTAAAAAATTTATTGACCGTTGCAGATACACTGCTTCCCATTTGGATAGCTGCACCTTCTCTTCCTGTTGAACCACCAAAAAGGACTGTGATAAATGTCCCCAAATAGATAATAGGACCCATCCTTTTCGGAACTTCTTTCTTGCCATGAACAGCGTCTATGACGAGGTTATTCAGTTCAGCAGTGTCATTTAACGTATTATTCGAATAGACCTTTCCATATTTCATATAGATGTACCCTATAGCAATTCCACCAAACGGTAGAAGAAAGATTAGCCAATCTCTTTTTGCTCTTATATCATCTCCTAGAAAATCATTTATTTCTAAAAGAAAGTTTGTAGTCGTACCGACAACTAAGCCGATAATGCTTCCAAAGAATATCCATTGCCCGAGCGTTGAAAGAAAGATTTTATATTTTAAGGGCATCAACCTATTTACCTCATTTCTAACCATATATGACTATCATCGATGTTATTTTTGCTCAATAGATAAAAAATTATTAAGATAAGAATAGAAACCCAATATTGAAAGGGAGTAATCAAATGGATGTAATAAAAGAGATAGAAGAGTTAAACTTTGCACTATTACAATCTTTTACGAATAAACAAGATAAACCTTGGGGTGCTTTGTTTTCGAATAAAACTCAACCAGATTATTATGATGCAAATCATGCGCATTTGAGCAAGCAACCAGCCCATCCGGAAAAAGTTATTACTGAAGTCATAAAATTTTATGAAGGTTTGCATATTATTCCAAGGTTTTATTTATATAACCTCGAGAATATGCCAGCTTTTATTGCAAAATTAAAAGAGGAAGGCTTTCATTATGAAGACTTCTTGCAGCCAATTCAGCTTTGGAACAATGAAGTAATAAAGTTACCATTACAAAAAGATGTCACCATAGAGAAGGTTACTAGAAAAAATTATGATGAAGCTTTATGGGTCGAGTGTCATATTAAAGAATTTGGAGGAAAATCAGTTCGTGAAAAAGCGTTTGAATCTGAATTTAATGATAATCGTTATACTCATTTTCTACTAAAATATAATGGAAGACCATGTTCCACTGCTTGCTTATTTGTTCATGGTAATCAAGGGAGAATAGAAAGTGTTGCTACAGTTGAAGAATTTAGAGGAAAGGGATTAATTGGTTTGTTGTTACAACAGATACAAAGAGAAGCGCAAACCCTTCAGTTAGAAAAACTATGGGTTCACCCGATCAGCGAACGGGTTGAGAAGGTATATAGTCGCAATGGGTTCACTACGGTACTTACCTTAAAGACAGGACATGCTTATTTACGAGGAAAAGGTATTAAAGAGATACAGGATCGCTAAAGTACAAAAGTAAAAGGCACAACTAGATTAATTTGTTGTGCCTTAAAAGTTGGTACATGTCACTTCTCTGAGTAGTAAAAAAGAGCTACGACTTTTACATTTATGGTTTCTTAATCATGTGGTTAAGGAATTTTATGCATTTCAGCAGGTAAAGGACGACTAAAGTAATATCCTTGTCCTTCATCACAATCTTCTTCTTTTAAGAATGCTAATTGGATCTCGTCCTCTATTCCCTCAGCTATAACCCCCATCTTTAATTTATGGGCTAATGAAATAATAGTTGAAGTTATAGCTTTTCCATTTAGGTCGTGACTAATATCTTTAATAAAACTACGATCAATTTTAACTCGATCAAATGAAAATTGTCTTAAGTAACTAAGGGAAGTATATCCAGTTCCAAAATCATCAATTGAAATGGAAACGCCAATATCCTTTAATTCTATTAGTACACCTTTTAGAATTTCATTATCTTCCATAAGAATGCTTTCTGTTACTTCAAGTTCTAACCATTTGGGGTCTAGACCGGTTTCATTTAAAATTTCTTTTACTATAAATACAAAATTTTGGTGTTTTAATTGAATAGTAGATATATTTACTGCAATTTTAAAAGGGCGATGACCTAAGTCCTGCCATAATTTATTTTGTTTGCACGATTCACGAAGGACCCATTTGCCAATAGATACAATTTGTCCACTTTCTTCAGAAACCGGGATGAAATGGTCTGGAGGTATTAGGCCGTGTACTGGATGATTCCATCTAATTAAAGCTTCCATAGCACTTAACTCACCAGTTTTAATACTTTTTATTGGCTGATAATGTAATGTGAATTGCTCCTGGTGAATAGCCGTTTTCAAATCTCTTTCAATAGAAAGCTTATAGGCAGTATTAGTGTCTAGTTCTCTTGAATAGACCGTATAATTATTTTTTCCATATTTCTTGGTGTAGTACATGGCAGTATCAGCGTTTCTAATTAGTTCATCAGCATTATTGTCATTATGTTTATTGTTAAATGCTATTCCAATACTTGCTGAAACAGATATAGAATTTCCCATAATAGTAAATGGTTCTGCAAGTAGTTGATTAATACGTTCTGCTAGTAAGACAACTTCTTTTTCATTTGTATCTGGTATTAATATACAAAATTCATCTCCTGCAAATCTTCCTACCGTATCCTTTTGGCGTAGAGTATTACTAATTCGATCAGAGACAATTTTTAAGAATTCATCTCCAAGTTGGTGTCCTAAAGAATCATTTATAAATTTGAAACGATCTAAGTCCAAAAATAGAACAGCATAGCAGGATTCTTTCTCTCTAGATTGCTCAATCAACTGCTGTAATCGATCTTCAAATAATTTTCGATTTGGTAATTTGGTCAATTGGTCATAGAAAGCAAGCTCATTCATAGTTTTTTCAAATTCAAATTTTTTTGTAATGTCTTTTGCAATACCATACGCCCCCACAATTTTCCCATCTATCCTCATAGGAAAACTAGTAACGTTTAGGCGTGCTAGAATACCGTCTTTTCTTGTAATAGAAAGGTCATAGGTGTTAGTAATTCCTTTTGTCGCTTCCTCAAAATATTTAATTGCGCTAGGTAAATCTTCAGAGAGTATAAGTGGAGTAAACGACATTTCAAGCAATTCATTAAGAGAATATCCAGAAACATCTTCACAACTAGGATTTGCATCTGTGAAATTACCTTCTAAATCAAATGTGAAAATTGCATCAGGATTATTATAAAAGAGAGAATTAAAGCGTTCTCTGTTCTCCTTAAGTCTCATTTGTGTAGTTACTTCTTCTGTTACATCAAAAACTGTACCGACCGAAGCATATTTATCATTAATGAAAGTTTTAGTAGCATGAATCTCGACATAAATGAGACTACCTTCTTTTTTAAACGCTCTAATCCGATACCGTGCAGTAGTTTCTTTATTTTCCATTCTACTAGTAATACTTTTTTGTACTAAATGTAAATCTTCAGGGTGAACAAGTTGTTCAAATGTTACCGTACCAGAATGCAACTCCTCTTGGGTATAACCTACCATATCACAGAAGTGTTTGTTTACATATGAGTACGTCCCCTCTTGAAGTATATACATACTTACAGGTGCATGTTGTACCATAGTTTCAAACATCATTTTATAAAAGACTAAGTTTTCTTGTTCACCTATATTATCGTCAGTAAAATTATCATAGTTATCTTCTATTGGTTCAACCTTTAAATCAAGACTAGCAATCTTATTAATTTTAGATTTACACATTATATTCTCTATCCCTCTCCAAAACATAAATAACAGTAAAGATTTATTAAAAATACCAATTTTTTGAACTTAGTTATTTTCATATTATAATATAAAAGTTTTGAAAACAAATTTATCTGAATAATATTATAATTTAGCGAATGATTTTGCATTAATAGTCTAATTGCTGCGTCTGGAAGTGGAAAAACTATATAAAATCATTCCTATAACGATAATACAAAGGCCAATGATAGAAGTCCCATTCGGATATGCAGCAGAAAGAAAGATTACTTCGCCAATAATGACAAATAAAACTTGTGTTGATTGGGTAGCTTCAACAGCAGCTAACTTTTGTTGATCTCCATTTACATTATCAGTTGCAATAAAAAATAACGTCGTTGCTATAACTCCCGAGCTTACCGCTACGATAAATGTTTGGGTAATTTGGTCAGAAGAAGGTGGGCCGACAGTAACAATTCCATATATGCTAAGAAGAAACCAAAATGGCATACTTGCAATTGTCATACCTAAGACTCGTTGAAAGGTATCTAAATTTCCTTTACAAATCTCCATCATTTTACGATTTCCTAGAGGGTAAGCAAATGCAGCAATAATGACAGGGAATGTACCAAATGCAACACTTGCCAATGAAACTTGACTAACTTGTTGAATTTGAATGATTACAACACCGAGGAAGATTAATAATGAAATAGCCAAAGCTTTTATTTGAACTTTATTTCTTGTTCTAAGCGGTCCAGCATCAGATTGTTGTGTCTGGAAAAAGAGTGGGGATAATAAAATTCCAGCTACTATAGTAAACTGCCATGAACCAGCTACTAGCCATCCAGGTCCATAAGCTGCTGCAAAAGTTAAAGGAGCATAGAAGAGCACAAAGCCAATTAAACTCCACAAAATCCACTGGTAAGGATTACTTCGCATTTCGGTAAATAACTGTTTTACATTTTTTCTATATAAAACAATAAGAAATAAAAAAGGTAACATAAAGAAAAAGCGTAAAGAAGAACTCCAAATCCAGCTACCTCCTGCAAGGTCCATAGAGCGGTTTAATATAAAAGTTACAGCAAAAAACATCGAAGCTAAAATACCGATAACAATATCCTTCATTAGATCGCCACCTGAATGTATAATGTATTTAATGTAAAATTCATTTTATTATACATATTTTGGTTTTACTACATTTTTATCTCAGTAAAGTTAAAAGAAAAATATGGAAATACTACTATACAAAGTTTTGTTTTTAAAAATATACAGAGAGAAAAAGCAACAGCATATTTTTAGGAATCAATATGGAAGGTGAGAAAAATTGAAGAAACGATTATTAGGAAACACAGGAATTGAAGTGTCTGAGATCGGTTTTGGCGCATGGCAATTAGGTAACGAAAAAGATTGGGGAAAAATGACAGAAAGTGAAGCGGTTTATTTGGTGGATAAAGCTATAGACCTTGGCTGTAATTTCTTTGATACAGCACCTAACTATGGGGCTGGTAAAAGTGAAGAACTACTTGGAAAAGCTTTTAAAGGAAAACGGAATCAAGTGGTTATCAGCAGTAAATGTGGACATCATTCAAATGGTGAGGAGAATTTCGCCCCTGACAAACTGATTTTATCAGTAGAAAATAGTTTGCGTAGATTAAAGACAGAATATCTTGATAGTCTCCTGTTACACAATCCACCATTTTCAACCTTAGACAGTAATTCTCAACAATTTGAAGTGTTAGAAAAGCTTAAAAAGCAAGGGAAAATTAGACTGTACGGCGCTTCAGTAGATAATAGTAGTGAGATAAACCAATTAGTAGCGAATACTGATAGTCAAATTATTGAAGTAATGTTTAATATCTTATATCAAGAGCCAGTATCTGCAATTCAAACAGCTCAAAATCAAGGTGTTGGAATTATTGCTAAAATACCATTAGACTCTGGATGGCTAACAGGTAAGTATAGTGCAAACAGTACATTTTCGGGAATTAGAAGTAGATGGAGTGAAGAAGAAATTAAAAAAAGAGGAGAACTAGTTGATCAAGTTCGCCAAATTGTAGGGAGAAAAACGTCTATGGTTAAAGCAGCTCTGCATTTTATTCTTTCTTATAAAGAAGTATCCACAGTAATTCCTGGAGCAAGAAATGTTAAACAATTAGCCGAGAATATATCTGCATCAGAGTTTTGTTTGTCAAAAGAAGTTTTAAAAGAGTTAAAAGAACTTTGGGATAAAGAAATTAAAAATAGCAAACTATCGTGGTAATATGTTGAAACTTTATTACTAATACATAAAAAAAGCCTAAATCAAATCCGTTATTAATTCATATTTATTCCCTAGAAAGGTTGGTGCCAAGTGAAGGTATTAGTAACTGGTGGATTCGGCTGGACGGCAAGATCAATTATTGAAGCCTTACATATAAATAATTTTGAAATTGTAGTATTTGATATTTCATCAAAAATTCCATCCTATTTAAATGAAATAACAAGTAACATTATTACTGGAAATATTTCTACTTTAGAAGATGTAAAAAGGGCAATGACAGGTTGTGATTATGTTATTCATTTAGCTGTTGCAATTGGGGAGAATGACTATAAGCAACCTGACGTTCCTTTCGATGTAAATGTAAAGGGAACGTACAATATTTTAGAGATTGCTAGAGAACTAAATGTAAAAAAGACAATAATTATGAGCGAAGCACCAGTCCACATTAACTTTAAAGAAGATAAAATTTTCTCACAAACAGATTGGCAGAGCTCTTCTGGAGAAGATCATTTATATGACTTAACGAAGCGATTACAAGAAAGTATTGCTAAAGATTTTAGTGAAACTTTTGGTATGAATATAATTGTTTTGCGACCAGGACATATTGTTGATGGAAAAGAACACATAGATCCGCTTGGTAATAGTCTAGAAGACTTAAAGTATTGTAAAGGAGGATGGGTGTGTAGGTATGATATAGCAAAGGCTTGTATAAGTGCTTTAAAAATGGAAAGCCCGACTACATATAATACATTCCATTTGATAGGTTCTTATCAAGCAAAAAAACAATTTGATATTAGTAGAACTGAAGAAGTACTAGATATGAAGTTCGATAATACTTTTGAAAATTATTAAAATGATAATATTGGACATTTAGACACTTTGTAAGTGTCTTTTTTTATTTACTGAATAAATGAAAGAGTATTTTAATAAAAGGTTCATGAAAAAGGTAGTATAATTGAAATTAAGTATAATATAGTAGGAGGAATATAGATGGCTAAGAATATAATAAAAAACATATTATCTATTGTAACGCTATTAACAGCTTTCTTTGTTTTTACTTTAGATATATCAGCTTCTGATGATTATACGAGATTAGCAGGTAATAATCGATTAGATACAGCAATTCAAATATCACAGTATGGATGGCCGGATGGTCTTATAACTGCAGAAAGGGCTGTAATATTAGCTCGAGCCGATAACCCAGCTGATGCATTATCCTCAGCAAGTTTAGCTGGTGCTAAAGATGCACCTATTCTATTAACCTACCCTAACTATTTAAGTCCAGAAGTTCTAGCAGAAATTAAGAGATTAAAAGCTGATAAAGTTTACCTATTAGGTGGTACAGGAGCAATTAAAGAAGCTGTTGAAACTGCGCTAATTAATGAAGGGCTTAATGTTGTAAGAATAAATGGAGCAAATCGTTTTGAAACTGCTGCATTAATAAATGAAGCGGCAGGCTCTTCGTTAAAAACGCGAGCGATTATTGCAAATGGGTTTACTGTTGCAGATGCTATTTCAGCTTCAACTGATGCTGCTATAAATGAAATTCCTATCTACTTAACAAGGAAAAATAATTTACCTATTAAACTACCTGTAAATATTCGATCAGTAGATATTTATGGTGGAACAGGCGTTATTTCTGAAGAGGTAGTAAAGCAGTTAGAGGCAGAGGGCATTTCAGTAAATCGTGTTTCTGGAAAAAGCCGGTATGAGACAAATATCGCAGCTCTAAACAAGTTAAATAAAGTAACGATTGATAACATGATTATTGTACGTGGTACTTCTGTAAATACAGAAAAAGAAGATTACCCTGACGCAGTAGCAGCATCGGGACTAGCGAATAAAAAGAATGCAATGGTTATCTTAACACACCCGAACTACACTCCAGGTGTAACAAAAGATTTTATTAATGAATATTATTGGCAAGGCCAATCTACCTTTGTACTTGGTGGTAAAGTTGCTATTGCTAATCAAGTTTTAAGAGATGCAGGTTTTTATGTATCCGACTATAAAACAATAGAAGAAATTGAAGCGCGCTGGGCAAAATTTAAACCAACATTTTCAGGAAATAAATATGTTGAGTTACCACAAGTTTCAGCACCATATAAAGCTGGGAAACTTCATGAAAAATACTTAACAGATGCAGTAAAATTAACTAACTTTATTCGCTTCTTAGCAGATTTACCAGATGATGTTTATCACGATGCTGCTATGAGTGAAGAGGCACAACACGGTGCAGTTCTATTAGATGCAATTAATAAATTAACTCATTATCCACAAAAACCGGCTGATATGAGCCAAGAATTTTATGACATTGGTTATAGTGCAACTACTTCAAGCAATATAGCACAAGGATTTAATGATATTTCTCCAACAGTTATTGCATACATGGATGACTTTGGTTTAAATAACGTAGAGGCAGTTGGGCATCGTCGTTGGATTTTAAATCCACCTATGCAAAAAATAGGATTTGGAATAAGTGGACATTTCTCTGCTATGAAAATTATTGACAGAAGCAGATCAAGGCAGTTCAATTTTGACTATACTGCATGGCCAAACCAAGGAGCTTTTCCGACACAGCTTTTCACATATGGTGAACCTTGGTCAGTAACATTAAATGGCAGTAAATATAGTACACCGGATCTTCAATCTGTAACTGTAACTGTGACACGTTTATCAGATAATCAAAAATGGTTTTTAGATGCAGCTGATAATACAATAAATGAAGGTGGGGAATACTTTAACGTTAATAATCAAGGCTATGGCTTACCGAACTGTATTATATTCCGCCCAGGAACGCAGAATGATATTAGTAATAATGAAAAATTTGAAGTAGAAATTACAGGAATCAAGTATAAAGATGGCTCGCCTGCTACAATAACATACACAATTGAGTTATTTGAGTTATTTGAGTTAGAGGGGTATGAGTAATAATATAGGATTGCTGAAAGGAAACTACTTTTATTTATGTAGTTTCCTTTTCTATATCGTTAATACTTATGGGGTTTATTAAGAAAAACTACGTTTCGTCCATGTAGGGTGACTATCCCTTAACCATTTTCATTCATTGTGTAATATTGCATGTTACTTATGATTTTCACCACTAAATAAATTTTTCATATAATAAGTTAAAGGCTATGTCCTTCCTCATGAGCTAAGTAATCAATTCCACTTTTTTAATTAAGCTTAAATGTCGTCTTTAATCTTGTTAATAGTTAACTCTTTTACACAAGTTTAAATATTACAATTATCAGATAATGAACATAATTTAATCTTTAAATGAACATATTTTAATATGTAAATAAAAGTGATATACTAAAATAATCATAGTGATATACTAAACTTATAATATAAAAGATTCAGAAATGGTGTTTTCCTAAGTTGCGTCGTAGTTATTATTGGCGCTTGATTAGGTGCGCCTATAACTTTTTACAAATATTAAGGCATAAGGATTGATTAATATGAGTAACAGAGAAAACAAAACAGACGTTATTTTAATCGGTGCGGGAGTCATGAGTGCGACTCTAGGAACAATATTGAAAGAGCTAGCACCTGAATGGGAAATTAAAGTGTTTGAAAAACTAGCAGAAGCAGGAGCGGAAAGCTCTAACGAGTGGAATAATGCTGGAACAGGGCATGCTGCATTGTGTGAACTTAACTATACCGTTGAGCAGCCTGATGGGTCAGTAGATATTACTAAAGCTGTAAGAATTAACGAACAGTTTCAACTTTCTAGACAGTTCTGGTCTTATCTTGTAAAAAGCAATCTACTGCGAAACCCTGAAGACTTCATTAAACCATTGCCGCATATGAGCTATGTTAGAGGAGAACAAAACGTGGAATTTTTGAAGAAGCGTTTTGAAGCTCTATCAAATAACCCATTGTTCGCAGGAATGGAATTTTCTGATGATCCAGAACAATTAATGGAATGGCTACCGCTTATGTTTAACGGTCGTTCTTTTGATGAACCAATCGCAGCAACGAAAATAGACTCTGGAACAGATGTTAACTTTGGTGCGTTAACACGTATGTTATTTGACCACCTTAAAACTAAAAATGTTCAAATCAACTATAATCATAGTGTCAATAATTTGAAACGAACTAGCGACGGCTTATGGGAACTAAAAGTTAAGAACCTCGAAAGCGGTGTTACGGAAAAGCACACTGCAAAATTCGTCTTTATTGGCGCAGGTGGAGGAAGCTTGCATTTATTACAAAAGTCCGGAATACCTGAAGGAAAAAATATCGGAGGATTCCCTGTAAGTGGGCTATTCCTAGAGTGTAAAAATCCAGAAATAGTTGAACAGCATCATGCGAAAGTTTACGGAAAAGCTTCTGTAGGTGCTCCACCAATGTCTGTGCCGCACCTTGATACAAGATATATTAATAACAAAAAATCTTTATTATTTGGACCATTTGCTGGTTTCTCACCAAAGTTTTTAAAGAATGGTTCAATGTTTGATTTAGTAACGTCGGTAAAACCGGATAACCTCGTTACTATGTTAGCGTCAGGGGCTAAGAACATTCCACTGACTAAATACTTGATTGAACAACTTATGTTATCAAAAGAAGAGCGTATGGAAGAACTACGAGAGTTTGTTCCTAATGCTAAATTAGAAGATTGGGATTTAGTGGTAGCAGGTCAACGTGTGCAAGTTATTAAAGATACACCAAGTGGTAGAGGAACACTTCAATTCGGTACGGAAGTTGTAAGTAGCGCTGATGGTTCAATTGCTGCATTACTTGGCGCGTCACCTGGTGCTTCGACAGCTGTTCATGTCATGCTTGAAGTGTTAAATAAATGCTTCCCAGAAAGAATGAAAGAATGGGAAGAAAAAATAATTGAAATGGTCCCTTCATATGGGGTATCCTTAGTGGAAAATCCAGAATTCTTTGAAGAGATTCACATGTCTACAGCACAAGCACTAAGACTAACTGAACAAATGCCTGAAGTAGAGGTAGAAGAAGTTGAAGAAGAAGTTGATCCTTCTCCTGAAGAACCAATAGAATTAGAAAAAGTATAAGAAATATTTATCACCAAAAATTCACTTAAAAGTTTAGTGGATAAAAGAATATTATATAAATTAAATCTAAAACCTTTGATCTATATTTGGATTGAAGGTTTTTTTATTTGCAGTTAATGAGAGTAAAATATGCTCTTATCACTATTTTATAGTTTATATTACATTGAAGTTTTTAAAAGATGGAGATAATAAAAATAACATCATATATTCAGTTTATAACATGAGATAATATTTATATGGGTATATTGTGGTTAAGATAAGTAGTATTGTTACTTGGGAGGACGTATTCAATGATAAAAATAATGGCCGATTCAACTTGTGATTTATCTAAAGAAATACTTGAATTATACGATATAAGTTTAGCACCACTTACAATTAATATTGAAGGAAAGATCTATAAGGATAGGATAGATATTAAACCTGATGATTTTTATGAAATGATGGAAGATTTATCAGAGTTTCCCTCAACAGGGATGCCTAGTCCAACAGAATATTTAGAAATTATAAAAAAAGCAGTAAAGGATGGGTACAAGGAAGTAGTATGTATCTGTATGTCTAGTGGCACAAGTGGGTCGTATCAATCTGCCGTAATAGCTAAAGATTATTTCTTTGAGGAAGTGCCTGATTCAACTGTTAAAATACATGTAGTAGATTCAAAGTGTATGAGCCATGGAAGCGGTTGGTTATTATTAAAAAGCGCTTTAATGAGAGAAAAAGGTGCATCATTTGAAGAAATAATCCAATTCGTTGAAAAATATAAGGTTAATGTAAAGCATTTTCTTTCTGTTGATGACTTAAATCATTTAATAAAAAGTGGAAGAATATCAAATACAAGTGCATTCATTGGTAAAATTTTATTACTTAAACCAATAATGACTATGAAGAACGGAAAAGGAGCAATAGTAGCAAAGGAGAGAGGACGTAAAAAAGTACTTAACTATTACGTTCAAGAGTTTATTAGCAGAAATGACAAAGAAATAACAGATTTTATAATTATCGGATATACTTCAGATAAAAAAGTCGCGGAAAGCCTAAAAGAAAAACTTCAATTAGAAACAGATTTTGTTGGGGACATATATATTATGCAGATGGGCGTTTCGGTTGGGACCCATGTTGGATTAGGTGCTATTTCTATGTTTTTTATAGAAAAGGAAGATACCAATCGCAAATAATTTAGAGATTTAAAAGGTGTTTTTGGAATAATGATAAATGAACTAAATCCTTTTGAAATTACTAGATGATCTGAATTTAGAAACATAAATATATAAGACCAGATAGAATAACAATTCTATCTGGTCTTATATTTAGCGTAACTAAAAAATGTAGATTTCCCAAAATGATTATCCACCAATATGAGACATTTCAACTTTTTGTTTGTTTATAGGATTATTTTCTCGTTCTTCAGAATAGCGGTCCCGTCGAACGTTCCAAATCCCTTTTATTTTGTCAGCTAATGCAATATCTGTTAAGTCAGAGCGAAGAAGAGTTCTTAAATCATGACCTTTAGCTGCAAACAAACAAGTGTACAATTGACCTTCAGCAGATAGACGGGCACGGTTACAACTAGAACAAAATGAATCGGAGACAGAAGAAATTACACCAATTTCATCTTCACTTCCAACATAGCGATATCTAGTAGCTACTTCACCAGTATAGTTTGCTTGGATAGGCTCGAGTGGCATGACATTGTGGATATCCTCAATGATCTGTTTTTTTGTATATACATCATCTAGTTTCCACTTATTAGAATTACCGACATCCATATACTCGATAAACCGAAGGATGTGTCCTTTTTCTCTGAAGAACTTAGCCATAGGAACTACATCTTTATGGTTTATACCTCGCTTCACAACCATATTCAACTTAACTTTTAGACCAAATTGTGATGCGGCTTCAATTCCATCTAGAACAGTTTGAACTCTAACACCTCGTCCATTAATTTTTCCAAATACTTCGTCACTTAAGGAGTCTAGACTTACAGAGACACGATCAAGCCCTGCATCTTTTAGATCTTTTGCATGCTTCGGTAGGAGAGAAGCATTAGTAGTCATGGCAATATCTTCAACACCATTAATGGCTCTTAATTTTTTTATTAATATAGGTAAGTCTTTTCGCATTAAAGGCTCACCACCAGTAATACGTAATTTTTTCACACCAAGGTCTTTAACGAATATTTTGGCAAGACGTTCAATTTCTTCAAAAGAGAGTAATTGACCCTTAGGAAGAAATGTATAATCAGGCCCAAAAATTTCTGCTGGCATACAATAAGTACATCTAAAATTACATTTATCAGTAACAGAAATTCTTAAATCACGTAAGGGACGTTCTAGAGCATCTAAAACTGTTTGATTCATGTGGATTTACCCCTTTCATGTATTGAATCTGGTTGATTTGTAATTCTTTCAGGGTGTGTATAAACGTTAAATGACTTACCACGAATAAATCCTACAGTTGTTATATTTAAATCATCTGCAAGTTGAATAGCTAAATCTGTTGGAGCTGACTTAGACAATACAATACCAACACCAATTTTTGATGCTTTCAGTAGTACTTCAGAAGAAATTCGGCCGCTGAAAACTATTATTTTATCGCGAACAGGTATTTTATTAATCATACTATACCCGTACAATTTATCGAGAGCATTATGCCTTCCGATATCAGTTCGATCAACAATTATTTCAGAAGCGTTGCAGAGTGCTGCATTATGAACCCCACCTGTATTTTTAAATACATGGCTATTTTCTTGCATCATGTTCATAAGATTTATACATTGCTCAGGTTGAATGGTCGTTTTCACCATTGATGTTTTTGCAGTCCGAACATCATTTTGAAAGTAAAATTGTCTGCTTTTTCCACAACAAGAACCAATAAATCGCTTTGAAAAATGTTGTTGGTTTGTTGGTATTTTTTTATTTAAAGTAACGTAAGCAAAGCCGCGACTTACATTAATGTTAAGGTTTGTAATTTCATCTTTAAAAAGTATAACTCCTTCAGATGCTAAAAACCCAATTATGAGTTCATCTATGTGTGTTGGAGTGCAAACCATAGTTGCAAATTCCACACCATTAACATGAATTGTGATTGGAAATTCAGTAACAATTTCATCTTCGAAGTGTATTAATTCTTCATTAATATACTTAATAATAGGTCGCTTATTGCTAATATTATGACCCATATCACCACACCCAATTTCACAGATTATTGATAGTTAGTAACAATCTAAACATAATCTGATTCATAAGACAAGTAACACACTTTGCCAATTTTCTTCATTAAAAAATAAAAAAACTATTGATGTAAAAAGAGCATTAATGGTATTATTTAAAAAGTTCACAAATTTGTAACAAAAAATTTGATACGAGATAGCGATCCTGTCTTCGGTTAAATTTATTGTGAAATTTATTAAAGAGATTTTAACTGTTGGGCCAATAGTAGCGAATCCTGCTGTTTACTAACCGTTAATCTTCTACAAAAGATTGTACTAGTCTACATTCTTTTAAGGGGGGGTTAACGGTTTTTGTTTTTTTTGAAAACATTAAAAGGAAGTGGGAAATATTATGCAAAAAATTAAAAACAGATGGTTAATTGCAGCTTCTGCTGTGGGTATACATATTTCAATTGGGTCTGTATATGCGTGGAGTAACTTCACTACTCCATTAATTCAAGAATTTGGGTGGACAGCTAAACAAGTACAATTTACTTTTAGCTTAGCGATCTTATTTTTAGGATTATCAGCGGCTTTTCTAGGACACTTTGTAGAAAAATATGGACCTAAGAAAGCGGGACTTCTTGCTGCAACATTCTTTGGAATAGGTATCTTTGGTTCAGGTTTTGCTGTGAACATGTCTTCATTACCTCTTTTATATCTTTTCTATGGAGTTCTTGGGGGGATCGGTTTAGGGGTTGGTTATATAGCACCTGTTTCGACACTTGTTAAGTGGTTCCCGGATCGTCGTGGATTAGCAACAGGTTTAGCAATCATGGGGTTTGGTTTCGCAGCTGCGATCAGTAGTCCAGTTATGGATGCTTTAATTAAGTCAGTTGGTACAGCAAATACGTTTTATATTTTAGGACTTGCTTATTTTCTAGTAATGGCTGTTTCATCACTTTATCTTGAGAAACCGCCAGTTGATTGGGCTCCAGAAGGTTTCAAAGAAAAACTCGCTTCAGGTAAATCTAAAATTAAGCAAGATTTATCTCAATTAACAGCTAATGAAGCAATTAAAACATCAAGATTTTATTATTTATGGATAATGCTATTTATTAATGTAACTTGTGGGATTGCGATTTTATCAGCAGCAAAGCCTCTTGCTCAGGAGAGTATTGGTTTAACGACAACAGAAGCTGCAGCGTTAGTTGGGGTTTTAGGACTCTTTAACGGGTTAGGGCGTATTGGTTGGGCTTCCATTTCAGACTATATTGGAAGACCTAATACGTATACAACGTTCTTCGCTATCCAAATTGTACTATTTGCAGTTTTACCACATACAACAGAGGCATTTTTATTCCAAGTAATGTTAGCGGTTGTATATACATGTTATGGTGGAGGTTTCGCTTCAATCCCAGCATACATTGGAGATTTATTTGGAACAAAACAACTAGGGGCAATTCATGGTTATATTTTAACAGCTTGGGCAGCTGCTGGTTTAGCAGGTCCAATGTTTGCCGCGTGGATGAAAGACACAACTGGAAGTTATGCAACAAGCTTAACTTTCTTTGCAGGACTATTTGTTGTCGCATTGATCGTTTCGCTAGTTATTCGTAAAGATATAAACAGATTAACTGCGCAAAACTTAAAAGAGGCTAACAAAGCGGTAGCAAGCTAATTTTAAATATTTTTCAATTATTGTGGTATAATATTATCATGCATTTTGTATTTTCAGGAGGACCCCATGAATAAGTATGAAGCAGAATTTAGCAACCTTGTTCGCACCTTCAGAAAAAAGCATATGGGAAAAGGTCCAAGTAAAATAACAACGACATTTTGTAAAAATTGGGCGATATGCGAAATGGAAGGGAATCTATCACCGGTTGAAAAGTTTATTTCTGGAACAGATGATGGAAAGCAAGTACTCCGTTCAGCACGAACAGAAATGGTAAAAGAATTATATCGAAAGAACCCTCCTAAAGAAATGGAGGATTTTCTAGGTTGCGAGTATGTTGATCTGTATGTCGACATAGATATTGACCGAGACTTTGGGATGTCCATTTTCGTTTTTAATGATAATATTGAAGAAAAGTATTGTAAATAACAGGTTTGGCACTTGGTAGCGACCCTGCTAAAGACTTAACCACCGTATTGTATTTCCTAATGAAAATACAAATATACGGTGGTTTTTTAGTGCACTAAATCAACAATGCTATAAATAGTAAGGAGTGTAATTAATGGGAGATACAAAACATCAAGGACCGATAAAGATTTCTAAAATGCCTTCGCCGAAACATTGGGTAAGTCCAATTCCATTCGGGTTAGGAAAGGTGAAGCCAAAACACATTAGAGACACAATGAAAGTTGTGTGGGAAAACAAAGATAACTTAAACTACGCTAAAAACATACTTACTAAAGGTGTTTGTGATGGGTGTGCATTAGGAGTTTCAGGTCTTCAGGATCAAACATTACAAGGGCCTCACATCTGTACAACTCGTTTAAATGTCTTGCGCTTAAGTACAATGCCAGCGATGAGTGAAGAGATAGTTCACGCAGATATTGATGAGTTAAAAAAATATAGTAGTAAAGAACTGCGCGGGTTAGGGCGAATCCCTTACCCATTAATACGTAGAAAAGGAGAAAATAAGTTTTCACGTATTAGTTGGGATGACGCGATGGATATGATTGCTGAAAAAATGAAGAAGCTTCATCCAAAACAGTATGGCTTTTATTTAACATCTAGAGGAATTACAAATGAATCATACTATGTAGCAGCAAAGGTGTCGCGTTTTCTTGGAACAAATAATATTGATAACGCATCGAGAATCTGTCATTCACCATCTAAAACAGCTTTAAAACGCTCTGTAGGAATTGGCGCAAGTAGTGCAAATTACCAAGATTGGATTGGGACAGACGTACTTTTATTTTGGGGATCTGTTGCTTCAAATAGTTCACCTGTATCTACAAAATATATGTTGGCAGCTAAGAAAAAAGGGACAAAAATTATCGTTGTAAACCCATATAGAGAGCCTGCAATGGATAAATATTGGGTACCTTCGAATGCTGAATCTGCATTGTTTGGAACAAAAGTTGCTGATGACTTCTATCAAGTCAACATTGGTGGGGACATTGCTTTCATGCATGGTATTATGAAACACTGGTTTGACATGGAAGAAAAGGAACATGGAACTGCCATTAATCATGAGTTTGTTGAGCAACATGTGAATAATTATGAAGAACTTAAATCTAAAGTTAAAGAACAATCTTGGGAAGAGATTGTTAAGTCAGCGGGCATATCAAAAGATAGAATTATAGAGTTAGCAGAGCTTTTAGCGAAGAGCAAAAATGCTGTTTATGCTTGGGCATTAGGCCTTACAATGCACGCTTTTGCAACAGATAACATTTCACAAGTTGCTAATCTTGCTCTCCTTCGTGGACACTTAGGACGTAAGCATGCTGGTCTTATGCCATTTCGTGGTCACTCAAGTGTGCAAGGGGCTGGTGAAATGGGTGCAGATCCTTTTGTTCTACCTGGCGGTGGTTGGGAAGAAGAAAACGTTAAGAGAATCGAAGATTTATGGGGCTTTGAACTTCCAAACTGGCAAGGAGACATCGTTGGAGTTGCTCTTGAGAACACGGTTCTACCAGAAGATAACGAGAGAAAATTAAAACTTTATTATATGAGCGGTGGAAACTTCTTAGAAACAATGCCGAACCCGGAGTTTATTGAAAAAGCATTATCTGAATTAGATATTAGAGTTCATCAAGATATTATCTTTAATACTTCAACATTAGTTGATGCAAAAGAAGCAGTAATTGTTCTCCCAGCAAAAACTCGTTATGAACAAGAGGGTGGAGGCACGTCCACTTCTACCGAGAGAATGGTTTATTTTTCACCTGAAATTGAAGGTAATAAACAGGAAGTAGAAGAAGCTCGTGCAGAATGGAAAATCTACATTGATTTAGCAAAACGAGTAAAACCAGAAACAGCACATTTGGTGCAATTTGATGATGGCCAAGCGATTAGAGATGAAATTGCCAAAGCTAACCGTGATTACGATGGCATACAGAACCTGAAAAAACAAGGTGATGTATTTCAATGGGGTGGCGCATGGCTATGTGAAGGAGGAGTATGCCCAACTCCTGATGGAAGAGGAAATTTAATTCCAATTGATATACCAGAACTTAACAAACCGGAGGGTACATTCTACATCACTACTCGCCGTGGTAAACAGTTCAACTCTATGGTATATAATGAAACAGATTCATTTAACGCTGCTGGTCGATACGATGTACTAATTAACGAAAAGGACGCATTGGAATTCAATATTTCAAATGGCGAACCTATTGTTGTTTATAACCAACACGGTACATTCCAAGGAAAAGCTCATTATGCTGACATTACTAAAGGGAATATTGGACTTCACTTCCCAGAAGGTAATTTCTTAATTCCAAAGGGAATCTATGATGGTCCTTCTGGAATTCCTCAATATAGCGTTGCGGTAAAAGTAGAAAAAGCTGAACGCTTTAATGCGAAGAAAGATGTCAATTATTATGAGAAAAAAGTAGAAGACTTAGAAATGCAAGTAGATTAATGTTAGTGTGTATACTAACTAAAGAAACATATCATTAAGTTGATAAATGAATCCTATTCTGGTGCCTTATACCGCAATAGGATTCATTTATTTTCAGCAGAGAAAGGAAGTACACTGGTGAACGAGCGATATTCTCGTCAAGAATTATTTCGACCGATTGGTGAAAATGGACAAAATAAACTCCGAATAAAGCATGTTTTAATTTTAGGATGTGGTGCGCTTGGTACAACTAATGCCGAGATGCTCGTGCGTGCTGGTATTGGAAGAGTAACAATCATCGATCGAGATTACGTTGAATTCAGCAATTTACAAAGACAACAGTTATTTTCGGAACAGGATGCAATCGAGCAAATTCCGAAAGCAATTGCTGCTAAAAATAGATTAAACAACATTAATTCAGATGTTGAAATTGATGCTTATGTCATGGATGCTACAAGTAGTAAGATTCTGCCTTTACTAAAAAGTGTCGATTTAGTAATTGATGCTACAGATAATTTTGATGTACGCTTAATGATGAATGACTTACTTCAAAAGCAGAATATTACTTGGATTTTTGGATCTTGTGTAGGAAGTATGGGTATGAGCTTTACAATTAGGCCAGGAGACACACCTTGTCTGAATTGTTTGTTAGATAGGGCGCCACTAACTGGTGCGACTTGTGATTCAGTTGGTATTATTTCCCCAGCTGTTCAAATGGTAGCAGCCCATCAAACGACAGAAGCACTGAAATATTTAGTAGAGGACTTTGATGCAATGCGGTCGAGTCTAGTAACCTTTGATTTATGGAATAATAATTATCAAACAATTAATGTAAACCGAGCAAAAAAAGAGACTTGTACCACTTGTGGTACTAATCCAAGTTTTCCATACTTACAATATGAAAATCAAACAAAAACGGAAGTACTGTGTGGAAGAGAAACTGTTCAAATTCGTACAGGTCGTGAAGTAAATATAGAAGACTTAGCACTTCGACTAACAAAGCTTGGTAAAGTGAATTTGAACCCTTTCTTAGTTTCCTTAGAGTATCAATCGTACCGTCTCGTATTTTTCAAAGATGGTCGTACATTAATCCACGGAACTAATTCAATTGAAAAAGCGAAGAGATTGTATTATCAAATAATTGGATGAAAAGGAGATTTGGTCGTGGTAGAAAGAAGAAAGCCAATCAAAGTGAAAGAAGCAATAGAAAGAGTAATGAATTTTGCTATTAATGGTGGCAAAGATTTCATATCAATTGAACAAGCAAACGGCCACTTTTTAGGTGAGGACCTTGTTGCTGATCACGATGTTCCGTTATTTAATCGCTCTCCATATGATGGTTTTACTTTCAAATCAACTGATACAGAAAACGTCTCAAGTGAAAATCCAGTCTTATTACAAGTTATTGGCGAAATTGGTGCAGGTAGTGTTTTTACAGAAACAGTAAAAAATTGCCAAGCTGTTCGAATTATGACTGGCGCTCAAATCCCTGCTGGCTGCGATGCTGTTGTCATGTTGGAGAGAACTCAAGAAATAAATCAAGACGGTAAAACATTTATTCAACTTAAGCAATCCTTTAAATCTGGTGATAACATTTCCTATAAAGGGGAAGATACGAAAAAAGGGACTGTACTTGCAGAAAAAGGGACATTTATCACTCCAGGTGTCATTGCTTTACTTGCTACTTTTGGTTATAAACAAGTACCTGTAAGCAAAAAGCCAAAGGTTGGTGTCATTGCTACTGGAAGTGAATTGTTACAAATTGATGAACCACTTCAGCCAGGAAAAATTCGAAACAGCAATGCATACATGATATGCGCGCAAATTGAGCGGGCCGGCGGATTGCCCATTTATTTAGGCCAGTTCAATGATAATTTAGAGACTTGTTTTACACAAGTACAAGAAGCGTTGGATAAAGTTGACTTTTTAATCACTACTGGTGGTGTCTCTGTTGGTGACTATGATTATTTACCTGCCATATATGAAAAACTAAAGGCTGATGTTTTATTTAATAAAGTAGGCATGCGCCCTGGGAGTGTTACAACGATTGCTGAAAAAGATGGGAAACTAATGTTTGGATTATCAGGTAACCCATCAGCATGTTATGTTGGCTTTGAGCTTTTTACAAGACCAGTGATTCGAACTTTTCTTCATTGCAAACAGCCGTTTCTTAAAAGTGAAACTGCCTTACTCGGTGTGGATTTTCCGAAACCGAATCCATTTGATCGATTTGTAAGAGGTCATTTAACATTTAAGGATGGCAAGCTTTTAGCTACTCCTGTTGGCTTGGATAAATCATCTTCTGTATCTTCATTAGCAATGACGAATGTGCTCATTGTTTTACCAGCAGGTTCAAGAGGCTATGAAGAGGGAATGGAAGTAAAAGCAATTCTACTTGAGGACCAATATGGTACTTCCTATCAATCGTTTCTAAGTAAAGATAATAGTAAGCCTGGAAGAAAGGAGCACCATCATGAACAATGAGCTTTTTCAAATAGTAGACGAACCGATTATTCTACAAGACTTGGTCGATAAGGTTGAACGAAGAGAAGCTGGAGCAGTAACAACTTTTATTGGAACAGTTCGCGAGTGGACAAAAGGGAAAAGAACCGTTTACTTAGAATATCAAGCATATAAGCCAATGGCTATAAAAATGCTGAAAACAATTGGAGATGAAATTCAGTCTAAGTGGCCAAACACTAAAGTTGCGATTACGCACCGTGTTGGCAGATTGGACATTTCTGATATAGCTGTTATTATTGCCGTTTCATCACCGCATAGAAAACAAGCGTATGAAGCAAATGAGTACGCAATAGAGCGAATTAAACAAATTGTTCCTATCTGGAAAAAAGAACATTGGGAGGATGGAGAGACTTGGATTGGTGATCAATTAGAGAAAGTTTCTTATCCTAAAGGAAAACCTAACATAAAGGGTGAAGTACTATGATAACTGTTTTACTTTTTGCGCATTTACAGGAAGAAGCAGGACAAGATCGGTTAGAAATGGACTTAGATGAGATAACGATTGGTGATTTAAAAAAAGAGCTACAACAAAAGTTTCGATTATCACAATTGGATCATGTGATGGTAGCAATTAATGAAGAATACGCTTTAAATGATGATAAAGTAAAGCAAGGTGACGTTGTGGCATTTATCCCCCCTGTAAGTGGTGGATAAATTAGATTGGAGGAAGCAAATATGTTAAAAGAGCATCGCAAAATTTCTCCTAGAAAAGTTAATTGTGCTGTAGTAACTGTTAGTGATACGAGAGATAAATCTACTGATAAAAGTGGTAAGCTCCTACACGAGTTACTAGATAAAGCAAACCATAATGTGGTTTACTATGAAATCATACGTGATGAAAAAAGTATGATTGAAACAACAATGAAAAATGCTATTACTCAGCCTGAAATTGAGGCGATTATTGTAAATGGGGGAACTGGTATTGCTAAACGTGATGTATCTATTGAAGCTATCCAACCACTCTTTGATAAAGAGCTACCAGGCTTCGGTGAGATATTTCGCTATTTAAGTTATGAACTTGATATTGGGTCAGCAAGTATCCTTTCTCGTGCAATTGCTGGAGTTGCTAATAATACAGCAATCTTCTCCGTTCCTGGTTCTTCTGGTGCAGTGAAGTTGGCGATGGAAAAACTAATTCTACCTGAATTAGGCCATATTGTAATGGAAATTAATAAAGATAGGTAAAATAGAGGATGAAAAAATGAAGTTAATAATGAAATTCTTTTTGGTGCTTAGTTTGATGATGATTTCAGGATGTATTGAAGAGTCTAAAAGTACCAACAGTACTACGAAGTTAACTATATCAGCAGCTTCTAGCATGTCACAAAGTTTAATCCAGTTAAAAGATATGTTTGAAAGTGAGTATCCTTCAATTAATATTACATATAACTTTGGTGGAACAGGTACTTTAAGAAAACAGATCGAACAAGGCGCACCAGTTGATATGTTCTTTTTAGCTTCAAAAGCAGATTATGACTTGTTGTATGACGGGGGATATATTGAGAGCGCGTACCCAATCTTTCAAAATAAACTAGTAATAATTAAACATATAGATGCAAAAATTAATAACTTCAATGACTATTTAAATACTAATAAAAAAATTGCTATAGGAACTCCTGGAGCTGTTCCAGCAGGTACATATGCTAAACAAGTGCTTAAGTCAAAAGGTGTCTGGGATAAGCTAGTGGAAGAAAACCGTTTAGTATTCACAAGGGATGTCAAGCATGTACTCACGTTAGTAAAACAGGGAGAAGTAGATGTAGGTTTTGTATACTTTAGCGATGTGAAACAGACTGCTAATATAAATATAATTGAAGAAATAGATCCACAATTACACGAACCCATTGAATATTACATAGCAATATTGGCTGACTTCACAGGAAATGAGGAAGCAGTTAAAACCTTTTATCGATATGTTTTGAATGAAAAAAGCAGAGCACTTTTTAATTCATTTGGTTTTCACACGAAAAGTGGTGTAGAAAAGTAGGGGGAATCTCAATGGAATGGTCTTGGTTCCCAGTTCAATTATCCTTAATTGTTGCAATCATTGCGACACTTATTACTTTATTTTTAGGAATTATTAGTTCACATTGGTTACTTACTAAAAAGGTTAAGGGAAAATCTATTATAGAGACACTTTTCTTTTTACCTTTAGTTTTACCTCCGACAGTAATAGGATTTCTTCTAATAATAGTCTTTGGAAGTAATAGTCCAGTTGGCGAATTGATTGCGTGGGTAACAGGTAGAAGTTTATTATTCACATCTACTGCAGCTGTTCTTGCAGCTACTGTTGTAGCTTTTCCTTTAATGTACCAATCGGTAAAAACAGGGTTTTTGGCAGTAGATACGAATGTAATTGGTGCAGCTAAGGTTGATGGAGCTTCAGATTGGAAGCTATTAATCCTGGTCACCCTTCCTTTATCCATCCGCTCTATTTCCACGGGAATCGTTTTAAGTTTCACACGAGCGTTTGGGGAATTTGGGGCAACATTAATGTTTGCTGGAAACATTCCGGGAAGTACTCAAACAATACCTACAGCTATTTATCTTGCCTTGGAAACCGGACAGATGGATCTAGCATGGTATTATGTTTTAATCAGTATTGGTTTTTCTTTTATTCTTTTGTTTGCAATCAATCGATCGAAAGGAAATGCATAATTTTCATCTCCAACTTACATTTATACCTACAAAGTTAATCTGCATCTTTGAAACAAAAGAAAAGGACACCAGAAAATTATTCAGTGTCCTTATTATCTCGCTTGAAATCACCAGTCTTACCACCACTCTTTTCTAGTAGGTAAGTAGGTCCAATCGTAATCCCTTTATCAACAGCTTTACACATATCATACACGGTTAAAGCTGTGACAGAAGCGGCGGTTAAAGCCTCCATTTCAACACCTGTACTTCCTACAGTTTTCACCTCTGCTACAATAACGAGTTCATATTGTTCATTTTCAAGAGATAACCATTCAAAAGAAAGGTCGACACCACTAATAGGAATTGGGTGGCACATAGGGATTAAAGTCGATGTCTGCTTTGCCCCCATAACGCCAGCTATTTGAGACACAGCTAATACGTCGCCTTTTTTATTCTTTTGTAAAGTAATGTTTTCGTATACGTTTTTATTCATGATTACGCTAGAACGAGCAATTGCTTTTCGCGCGCTTTCCTTTTTATCACTTATATCAACCATTTTTGCTCTGCCATGTTCATTGAAGTGAGTGAAACTTGCCATACTACTTTAATCATCCTTTCCTGTAGAGATATTATAATCCTATCACAAGATAAGTATTAAGGAGATGTCTAAATGTTAACAATTCAAGTTGTTGGATATAAAAATAGTGGAAAGACAACATTAGTATGTGAACTAATTAAAATTTTCTCAAAAGATGGTTTGAAAATAGCTAGTTTAAAACACCATGGTCATGGCGGTGCACCTGTATCTGTAGAAAATACAGATACAGCGAAGCATGAGAAAGCGGGAGCTATCATGACTGGTGTGGAAGGCGAAGGTGTGTTTCAGCTATCAATCAAGCAACACTCATGGAAAATGGAACAGCTTTTAGCCTTTTATCACATTTGTGAAATTGATTTACTTATAATAGAAGGATTTAAGGAACATGATTTTGAAAAAATTGTTTTAATAAGAGATGAGGAAGATTTACATTTGTTAAAGCAGTTATCAAACATAAAAGTTATCTTAACATCACTAGAGCTTAATGAAGAGGATTATGATTGTCCAATCTTAAATCCTACAGATTATAATAAATTGAGTAAGTGGCTATTAAGTCATTTATTTACTGTATAGTGTTTACCTTAACGTTATCTTTTATTAAAAAATAGAAAAAGGAAGGTATTTATGGAAAACGTTATTGCAGGGATTGTATTGGCAGGGGGGGAGTCGAGACGTTATGGCTCCCCAAAAGCATTTGCTAAAAGAGAGGGAATTTCATTTTACCGGTATTCAATTGAAGTATTAACGCCGTTTACTTCTTCAATTGTATTGGTAACTCGACCCGAATTACAAAATATGTTTTATAGAGAAGAAGACGATGGAATCAAAGTTATTAATGATCAAGCCATATATCAAGGACAAGGTCCTCTAGCAGGTATTTATTCAGCAATGGATGAAGTTGTGGCTGACTGGTACCTTGTGTTACCGATAGATGTACCATTTCTTGAAAAATGGGTAGTCGAGCAATTGATGCAATATACAGCTTCCTCGGCGCAGGCAATCGTACCAATCGTTTGTGGGAGAGAGCAGCCTCTCATTGCACTTTACCATAAGTCAGTAAAAAATAAGATAGCAGATCAGCTGTCAAAGGGACAAAGGTCTCTTCGCTACCTTTTGGAACAAATTGATGTGAAATATGAAAGAATTAATAATGAAAACCCATTTAGAAATATTAATAGACCAGAGGATATATTTTAAAAAGTATTTTAGATTTTCTAATACTTAGGAGGAGTTATTAATGGAAATAGGAATTAGCACGTTTGTTGAAACCACCCCCGATGTCAAGTCAGGTAAAGTATTAAGCCATTCACAGAGGATACGTGAAGTAGTAGAAGAAATAGTTCTAGCGGATGAAGTCGGGTTAGATGTTTTTGGTGTAGGTGAGCATCATCGTGAAGATTTCGCAGCATCTTCTCCTGCAGTTATACTCGCTGCAGCCGCGTCAAAAACAAAACGAATAAGATTAACTAGTGCAGTCACGGTGCTTTCTTCAGCAGATCCAGTGAGGGTTTTTCAAGACTTTGCAACTGTTGATGCTATATCAAATGGTCGTGCAGAAATAATGGCTGGTCGAGGTTCTTTTATCGAGTCATTCCCACTGTTCGGATATGATTTGAACGATTACGATGAGCTGTTTGAAGAAAACCTAGAGTTACTGTTAAAAATAAGAGCGTCTGAGAAGGTTACTTGGAGAGGTGGGCACCGTCCGGCAATAAATAATAGAGGAGTGTATCCTCGTCCAGAACAAAAACTTTTACCTGTTTGGATAGGTAGCGGTGGAAATCCAGAGTCTGTAGTCCGTGCGGGAACACTTGGATTGCCTCTAGTTTTAGCCATTATTGGTGGTAGACCTTTGCAATTTGAACCACTTGTTCGACTGTATAAGCGAGCGGCAGCTAAAGCAGGTCATGATCCATCTAAATTACAAGTTGCCTCCCACTCCCATGGATTTATTGCAGAAGATACGGAGACGGCAGCTAATAAGTTTTTCCCTTCTACCCAACATGTAATGAACGTCATAGGAAGAGAACGAGGATGGGGGCATTATGACCGCAATAGCTTTGATGCTGCGCGGACGTTAGAAGGGGCATTATATGTAGGTGACCCTGAGACGGTTGCAGAAAAGATTATTTACTTACGAAAAAATGTTGGTATTACACGGTTTATGCTTCATTGTCCACTAGGCACTATGCCTCATGATGAAGTTATGAAATCGATTGAACTATTAGGGAAAGAAGTTGCGCCACTAGTACGTAAGGAAGTCGAAAAATGGGAAGCAGAACAAGAAAAATAAATGCTAATGTTGAGCAGTAAAATATAAAAGAGAACTGAGTAAAAAATATCTCAGTTCTCAAAACCTCTTACCATTCCTTCGGCTCATAATTTAAGTCATGGAATAGTTGTTTCTTTTCCTTTTTAGTTAAGTCGCGCCATTGTCCAACAGGAAGATTTCCTAAGTGAATATTCATAATGCGTGTCCGTTGAAGTCTAAATACTTCATAACCTAAAGCTTCACACATTCGGCGAATTTGACGATTTAATCCTTGTGTTAAAATAATTTGAAAATCAAACTTTGAAAGTTGTCTAACTTCACATGGTAGTGTTTTTGTCCCAAGTATTTCTACTCCTTCAGACATTTGTTTAATAAAATCTGGAGTTATTGGTTTGTCCACAGAAACAATATATTCTTTTTCATGTTGATTTTCAGCACGTAATATCTCGTTTACTATATCTCCATCATTGGTAAGTAGAATTAGCCCATCTGAATCTTTATCAAGTCTCCCAATATTAAAAATTCTTAAAGGATGGTTTACTAAGTCGACGATATTACCTTTAACGTTTTTCTCAGTTGTACTCGTAATACCGACTGGCTTATTTAGCGCTATATAGACATAATTATTAGCCATATAGAGCTGAGAACCATTTACCCTAACGTCATCCCCAGGTTCAACTTGACTTCCTATTTTAGCAACTTTTCCATTTATAGTAACTCTTCCTTCAGTAATAAGTTTATCTGCACCACGTCGAGACGCTTTTCCTGCTTCACTAATAAATTTATTAATACGCATGTCAATACACACCCTTATGCATAAGTAGTAGCCTTTAGATTAACGAAAAGTCGTCCTATTTTCAAGTGGTTGAAATTCTATATAAGCAATTTATGAACGAGTCGAGCTCCGCAATTCATATATTGAATGATAAAGTACATTTTTAACATATGGAGGATGGAAGATGAACAATATGTATGGTTATGGTATGAACCAACAAATGGGAGCAAACGGTCCGATGCAATTTGTATTAGTAGAGCCATTTGTGTATGAAGCACTTCGAAGTCTCATAGGTAAACGAGTTGTAATAGATACTTCGCGAGGTCCGGTAAGTGGCAATATTGCAGATGCGAAACCAGATCATGTAGTAATTAAAGAATATGATTCTACATTTTTAGTTCGTACAAGTGAAATTATTTGGATAATGCCTGAGAATAACAATTAGTAGTTATTTGAAAGGAAGAACGCCTTAAAACTAAAAGTATAAATTGGTAAAGCGAACTATTTAATCAAAAGAAATTAGTGTTTTATTATGTTAATCTATAACATAGTTTATTTTACTAAGATACTTTTAAAAATTAAGAGGTGATTAATGAAATGAAAACAAAGTTAATTTTCGCATTAATTATTTCCCTTTTTTTCGTTACATCCTGCAGTAGTAACAGTCACAAAGATCATCATGACAACCATGGTATGGGTCATCACTCAGATATGATCTATGAAGGCTCAAGTGAAGTCCCAGCAAATCTAAAAATAGCAGAGAACCCAAAGTATCCTGTTGGTACAAAAGCAATAAGTGTAGCAGATCATATGGGTGGAATGATGGATAAAGTGGTTGTAACCATTGTTGGTGCATATGAAACTACAGCATACGGAACTACTTATGTAGCTACAACTACTGGTGAGGAAATAAAAGATCATAAATGGATTGTTCATGAGGAATTTGTAAATATAGGAGAAGAAATATTACAGCCAGGGACGAAAGTAGCTACAATTGCTGAGCACATGAAGGGTATGAAAGGTGCCATTCAAACGATTGAATTTTCGGTAACGACTACCGTGTATATGGTCAATTTTACTGCAACAAACGGAAAAAAAGTAACAAATCATAAATGGGTCACTGAGGAAGAATTAGAACCTCTAAAAGATTAATGTAAGCTATATAACCCCATATTGAAATAAAAATAACTAAAATTAATACAACAAAAGGATGCCCCTATTATGAGGCATCCTTTTGTTATAATGTATATTACTTCATAACAAATTGTTGATTTGTTATCATTTAATTAAGGAAAAAAATAAAAATTTTTCCTAACTCGATACTACATCCATCATAATCATCCCACAACAAAATATTCTATTCTACACGTACAACTAAAAAATAGAAAGCCCAATAAGAAAAAACACCTATAACAATATTATTTTTATCTCACTTAGTAAAAGGAAATTTGCTAATTAAGAATCGTATCAAATTAACTATCATATCAGTGTTACTAAAGGAACAATTAAAAATTCTTAGTCTGCACGGCAGAAATCCAGCTGGTAAAAACCATTGGGGGAATGCAAGTGAAGAATGAACAAATTACCAAGCTATTAACTACTATTTCAGGGCATAATTTAGGATATTTGTATGAAGCTTACGAAAGATACCTAAAAGATGAAAGTACCGTAGACGCTTCATTACGGTCATTATTTGATAATTATGGAGAGTTTTTGTTACCAGACCTAAACAGCGATCAAATAAGAGTAAGTCAACAGCGACCAGACGTAAAAAAAGTGCTAAATGCAATAAAACTTTTTGGAGATATTCGTCAATATGGCCATTTAGCGGCAAAAATTCATCCATTACAAAATGAGAGACAAGATGAAGTTAAATTTGCTAACTTAGAGTCTTACCATCTTTCAGAAGGAGAATTACAGAAGATATCTGCTTCTTTACTTTTAGATCATTGTCCAGAGCATATCAAAAATGGAATGGAAGCTTATGAGCATCTTCTGAAAGTGTATACAAGTACAGTTACCTTTGAATTTGACCATATTCATAATGCAGAAGAAAAACGCTGGCTTGAAAACTATATAGAGAAAAAAGGAATTTATAAGACGTATTCAAAAGATAAAAGAGTTACTTTACTACGTAGGCTACAACAAGTAGAAACCTTCGAAAAATTTCTCCATAAAACATTTGTTAGTCAAAAGCGATTCTCTATAGAGGGATTAGATATGTTAATTCCAATGTTAGATGAATTAGTAAATGGAGCATGTGAAGACCGAACTAAAAGTATCATGATAGGAATGGCTCATCGAGGACGACTAAATGTATTAGCACATGTCCTTGGAAAACCTTATGAATTAATATTTTCTGAATTTCACCATTCACCTAACAAAGATTTAGTACCTTCGGAGGGTTCAAGAGGTATTAACTATGGTTGGTCAGGTGATGTGAAATATCACCTAGGGGCAAAAAGAGAAGTTAATGATGAAGATCAGCATACGGTACAAATAAACTTAGCAAATAACCCAAGTCATTTAGAATATGTAAATTCTGTAGTGCAAGGTATTACAAGAGCGGCACAGGAAAATCGAAAGGAACCTGGCTTTCCAAATCAAAATAAACAGGCATCATTTAATGTATTAATTCATGGAGATGCAGCTTTTCCAGGTGAAGGTGTCGTAGCAGAAACACTAAATTTAAGTAGATTAAAAGGATATGGAATTGGTGGGTCAATACATATTATTGCCAATAATTTACTTGGCTTCACCACTGATAGTGTAGACTCTCGATCTACTAAATATGCTAGTGATATTGCAAAAGGGTTTGAAATACCTATCATTCATGTAAATGCAGATGATCCAGAAAGGTGTTTAGAGGTAATAAAGTTTGCTTATGAATATCGCAAAAAATTTAATAAAGATATTTTAATAGATTTAATTGGTTATAGAAGATTCGGGCATAATGAAATGGATGATCCTAACGTAACACAACCACAATTGTACAAAAAAATAAAAGAGCATCCAACTGTATTAGAAACATACGCTCATCAATTAATAGCAGATAATCTCATCTCTGAAAAAGATGTACGAAGCAATGAAGAAAAGCAATTTCAGAAGTTACAGACCATTTTTGATGAGCTATCTAAGAAAGATCAGAAGAGGTTAAAAAAACAACCAATTCCTAAAGAAGTAGAAAAGGGATTATCAGAAATTGATACGTCCGTCCCAATACAAACATTACAAAACATAAATACCAGCATTATGAAAAAACCTGATGGATTTAAAGTGTATCCAAAACTTGAAAAGATTTTGAAGAAGAGAGCAAATGAATTTAATGAAGACGGAAAAATAAATTGGGCACTTGCAGAAACACTAGCATTTGCAACTATTTTAGCTGATGGAAAGCCGATTCGTCTTACAGGTCAAGATAGTGAACGGGGTACATTTGCTCATCGACATATGGTTTTACATGATTATAAAACGAATGAAAGGTTCATTCCACTTCATAATTTTAAAGAAGCAAAAGCATCATTTTCAATTTACAATAGTGCTTTATCAGAAGCAGCAGTTCTCGGTTTTGAATACGGCTATAGTGTTTATGCAAAAGAGGCACTCGTATTATGGGAAGCGCAATTTGGTGACTTTGTAAATGCGGCGCAAGTAATTATTGACCAGTTTATTGCAGCGGGGCGAGCGAAGTGGGGACAAAAATCAAGTCTTGTTATGCTCCTTCCTCATGGCTATGAAGGGCAAGGACCAGAGCATTCCAGCGCTCGCTTAGAAAGGTTTTTACAGTCTGCGGCAGAGAATAATTGGACAGTGGCAAATGTAACAACTGCTTCTCAATATTTTCACATTTTAAGACGCCAAATGTGTATTAGTGAAAGAGAAGAAGCACGACCATTGATTATTATGACACCCAAAAGTCTACTTCGTCATTCTCAAACAGCTTCTGCTAGTTCAGAATTTAGTTCGGGTCGCTTTAAACAGTTATTAATCCAGCAAGATATAGGTAAGAAGGCAAAGGAAGTAAAGCGATTAATCTTATGTAGTGGCAAGGTAGCTGTAGATATAACATCAAAACTTGAAGAGTCAGCAGGAAAGGTTAAAAATTCTATTAAGATTGCTAGAGTGGAACAATTGTATCCTTTTCCTAAAGAAGAAATAAGGGGGCTTATTAAAAAACTTGTCAATGTAAAAGAAATAATATGGGTGCAAGAAGAACCTAAAAATATGGGAGCATGGCCAGTAATCCAAGAATTATTAAGTGAAATTATTGAAAGTAACATTACTATAAAATATATTGGTCGTCCTAAACGTTCAAGTCCTGCAACAGGTTTACCTGATTTTCATATACAAGAACAAGACAAAATTATTGAAGAAGCATTGTTTATTGAGGAAGGTGGAGGTAGCACGTGAAAGAGATAACAATTCCTGAACTTGCTGAATCAATTACTGAAGGAACAATAGCTGAATGGTTAAAAAAAGTAGGAGATTTTGTAAATAAAGGGGAAGTACTAGTTGAGCTAGAAACAGATAAAGTTAATGTAGATGTTAGTAGTGAACATAGCGGAGTGATCAAAGAAATTATAGCTAAACAAGGTGACAATGTAGAAGTTGGGCAAGTAATTGCAAAGATTGATGATACGCAAGCAAAGCCTGATGGTGAAGAGTCACAACTGGAAAGTAAGGAAGTGGAAAAAGAATCAGGAAGCGCGGATAATACAAAGCCTACATCTGAAGAAGAACAAGATAAGGTAGAGAAAAAAACTGAGGATAATGATGAAAAACAAAATAATAGACCGATTGCATCACCGGCTGCGCGAAAAAAAGCTCGTGAATTAGGCATTGATTTGAATGAAATACCGTATCAAGACCCACTAGGACGAATAAGGAAGAGTGATGTAGAAGAATATAAACAATCACTTAATAGTGAAGCTGAGAATGAAAAAAAACAATTCAACTCTTTAGTTGAGGATAGCGAAGAAAAAATTGAAAGAATTCCGATGACAAGGCGCAGGCAAACAATAGCTAAAAGGCTAGTTGAAGCACAACAAAATGCAGCGATGTTAACTACATTTAATGAAGTAGATATGTCCAAAATTATTGATGTCCGAAACAGAAGGAAAGAATCTTTCGAAAAAAAGCATGGTGTAAAGTTAGGTTTTATGTCTTTCTTTACGAAAGCAGTCATCGGAGCGTTAAAAGCATTCCCTTATGTAAATGCAGAAATAGATGGAACAGATATTTTACTAAAGAAATTTTACGATATCGGAGTAGCCGTTTCAACGGATGAAGGGTTAGTTGTACCTGTCGTTCGTAATGCAGATAAATTAAGCTTTGCAGGCATTGAGGAAGAATTAGTAAATTTATCAGAGAAAGCACGTACAAATTCATTAGCATTGAAAGACTTGCAAGGTGGAACGTTTACAATTACGAATGGAGGTGTCTTTGGCTCTCTCTACTCAACTCCGATATTAAATTCACCACAAGTTGGTATATTAGGAATGCACACCATTCAAAAACGTCCTGTTGTTGTAGATGACGAGGACAATATTGAAGTAAGACCGATGATGTATATTGCCTTATCGTATGACCATAGAATTATTGATGGTAAAGATGCAGTTCAATTTTTAACAACTATAAAACAACTTTTAGAAGACCCAGAAGACTTATTGTTAGAAGGGTAAATATAAGAAAAAAACAGCAAATTTCTTTAGCCCTCAAAGCTAGATGTTATTTGCTGTTTTTCTTGTAATGAATAATAGAAAACAGGACAAAGTAAATTTGAAGATATAAAGGAGGTAAACAATGGATATTCAAAATCAAGGAAATATCGACGATCAATTTAAGCTTGCTAAGTCGGGTTTTGATGCGACGATGCCTGGGCATACTAACAAGCATAGTAATGAAATGGTTTTAAGGCAAGAACCGAGGACGGCTCGAGAGCAAGGGAGCGGCATTAGCCTTCCTTATGATACTCGTTTAGAAATGGGACTAATGCTTGATGAGCATTCATGTGCACTGCACGTGGCACTACACCAATATACAAAACACCATTGGTTAACAGAAGGCCCTGAATCATTCGGTAGCTTGCATCACATTTTAGATGAGCATATTGAAGCAACACAAAAACATATCGATATGATTGGTGAGCGCGTTGCCCGATTAGGCGTAGTACCAACTGCCCACCCCGTGACCCAGCATGAAATCTCATATATTAAGCATGAAGTAGAGGGTCGTTATACAATGAGAGATTATCTTCGAAACGACTTAGAACATGAATTAAAAATACAAGGGATGTTAAGAAAAACAATTGAACGTGCACATGATTTAAAAGATTTTGGAACAGTTCAAGTTTTAGAAGAAGTATTGCTAAAGAGAGAGGACTTAGGTTATCACATTTGGAGCCTTTTAGAAGATGATTCGCTCTTCCGTGGTATGTCACATCTATTAGATGGAAAAGGTGATATTGCTGAAAATCGTCACTTAAATGATAATCTTCCACAATAATTAAAAACCTCGAGTGGACTTAACAAAATCCATTCGAGGTTTTACTCATCTTTATATTTGCATAACAACTCTTTTTCGGACAAGTTGAACAGAAGCTTTGATTTCTATTGTTCATTAAGTATGAAAAGCAACATGTTGTTCGTGGACGAATCTCTTTATTATATTCTTCAACAAATACTTTTTTGTTGTACATTTTTTTTAAGGGGTTTTGATGGACATTACCAAACATTTGTCCCTGTGCATTTAATAGTATTTCAAAGTCATCTTTCAACTGGTCTAAACGATGTACGAGAGTCTCTCTCCCTTGCAGGTCATCGTATAACCAATAAACATATACAGCAATATTTTCCCACATAATCCATTTTGAGAGTTTAGTTAAGCGATATGTTTTTTCGATTAAAGGATAAAAAACCTCTTTAAAAAACATTTCAATTGATAGACGAAAAGAAGAATTCCTATCATTTCCATCAATTGAAACAAACGATATATCTTTCAAGTGGAAGTCAGGCATCCACATTTTATTAAGGTATCGGTCTACTAAAAACGTATTTTCAGCTTGAATAGCGATTCTTTTATCATGAACTGTTAGCATATATAAATAGCCTATAAAAGGAAAAGATAGCCTTTTCACTAATACAGAAGCAGTAGCTTGAAGTGAATCAATACTCAATTCATTACTCACTTTTTCTAAATACTTTTTGTAAGAATTTAAATCGTTATACAGATACAGTGGCCAGCCATTAGAGGCTTCATACTTAAAAATACGGTATCTTTGTAGCTCGATCCAATCCTCGTTTGTTAAAGCGTTACACATATAATTCGCCCTCCTTTTTCAATATGTATCTACCTTTACCATATGGAATACATAGAGGCGTTCCATACAATGGATCAGAAACGATTTTACTTTCCATTTGGAATACATCCTGAACAAGTTTAGCATTTATAATATCCTCTGGTTTTCCTTTTGCGTAAACCTTTTTATCTTTAACAGCGACAATATTATGTGCATAGCGGCAAGCTAAATTTAAATCATGTAATACCATGATTATTGTTCGTTTTTCTGTATTATTGAGTTCAAATAGTAAATCAAGTATCTCTATTTGGTGAGTCATATCTAAATAAGTAGTTGGTTCATCTAATAAGATAATGTCCGTATCTTGTGCTAATGTCATTGCGATCCACACCCGTTGCCTTTGACCGCCAGAAAGTTCTTCAACTAAACGATCTTTTAATTCCTCAACGCCAGTAGCTTTTAATGCCGCGAAGACCTTTTCCTCATCTCTTTTAGACCATTGCTGAAGCCATGACTGGTGTGGATAGCGTCCTTGTTTTACAAGTTGTATTACAGTCAATCCTTCAGGTGCCACAGGACTTTGAGGTAAAATAGCTAGTTTTTTTGCAACGTTTCTTGTAGCCATTTTTTCAATTTCTATGTTGTCTAATAATACTGCTCCTGCCTTTGGCTTAAGTAAACGTGCCATGGAGCGCAGTAACGTTGACTTTCCACATCCATTACCACCAATGAAGACTGTAATTTCACCTTTGGGAATAGTCATGTTTAATTCATCAATAATTATTTTATCCCCATAAGATAATGTTAAAGAATCCGTTTTAAATGAATTGGTCATCCGTTTTCAACTGCCTTTCATTATCTTGCTTTAAGTAATAAATAAATAAAATAAGGCGCACCTATAGCGGCTGTAAATACGCCAGCTGGAATTTCGAGAGGTGAAAAAGCAATTCTTCCTATTAAGTCAGAAATCATTACTAAAATAGCACCAATAATTGCTGCTACTGGTAATAACACTTCATAGGAAGAACCAACAATTCTTCGAGCAATATGTGGAGCCATTAATCCAACAAACCCAATTCCACCTGCAAATGCCACTGAGCCACCAATTAGTCCTGTACTTAATAAAAGAAGAATAAACCGTTGTTTTTGAACGTTACCTCCTACACCAGTTGCAATTTCTTTGCCAAGCTCTTGGACGTTTAATTGTCTGGATAGCCCCCAGGTAATAAATAATAAAATAAGAATCCACGGAGTTAAAATGAAAACATTACTCCAATTAGAGCCATGAACCGTCCCAGTAATCCATATATTAGCATCTCCGGCACGATAAATTGGGCCTAAAATCATAAAAAGTGTAGTAAGAGATTGTGTTAACGCAGAAATTCCAATTCCAATTAAAATTAGGCGAAGCGGCGATATTCCATTTTTCCATGAAAGCGTATAAACAACGATTGCAATGACAGAAGCACCTAAAAAAGCCGCGACAGGAAGCCAATTAATACTTACAGTAAGAGAGCCGTTTGTATCGCTAAAAAAAGCTAAAAATGAAACAACAAAAACACTTGCGCCACCTGTTATTCCAATAATATCAGGTGAAGCTAAAGGATTTCTAACGAGGCCTTGTAAAATACTACCTGCAACAGCAAGCCCAATACCGACCAGTAATGCAATAATAATTCTCGGCAATCGAAAGTCGAGCACTACTAATCTTTCGAGCCTCTCTCCACCTCCGAATAGAACAGAGATAACCGTTAAAGGATCAATTTTTAAGTCTCCTAAACCAGCACTTATAATGAATGTAATGAACATAATAAACATTAATAAAATAAGCTTTGTAATTGCCTTTTGGTCAATAAGATATGATATCGTACCATTTAAAAGTCGAATGTTTTTAAGTGAGTTCATTGGCCGTTAAACCCCCTTCTAGCGATAAAAATGAAAAAAGGTGTTCCTATAATTGCTGTCATTACACCGACAGGTACTTCCTGAGGAAAAATAATAAACCTTGCACCAATGTCAGCACTTAGTAGGAGAATAGCACCAAGAACTGCTGAAAAGGGAACTAGCCAACGGTGGTCAATACCAATAAACTTCTTAGCAACATGAGGTATTACAATGCCGATGAAGCCTATTGGTCCAGCAATAGCTACTGCACTTCCAGCTAATAAAATTACGACAATTGCCATTACTATTTTTATTCTTCCAAGCTTTAACCCTAATCCTTTCGCAACATCTTCTCCCATTGCTAAAACGTTAAGCTTAGGTGAAATAATAAGAGCTAGTAGTCCGCCAATGATTAAATATGGAAGTACAGATAAAAGCAATTCTAGCTTTCTTCCTTGTACAGAACCAGCAAGCCAAAACAATACCTGCTCTAATGCAACTTCATTTAAGACTAATAAGCCTTGTGTAAATGAACCGAACATTGCAGTAATTGCTGCTCCTGCTAACGTTATTTTCAAAGGTGTTAGGCCATCTCGCCCAAATGAGCTTATTGCATAGACAGAAAGGGATGCGACAGCTGCACCTAAAAATGATATCCATGCAAATGCTTGAAGATTACCTACTTGAAAAATTGTCACAGCAACAACAATAAAAAATCCTGCCCCGGCGTTTACGCCAAAGATTCCGGGAGATGCTAGTGGATTTTTTGTTAACGTTTGCATAAAGACACCAGAAACAGCTAGGGATGCACCAACTGAGGCAGCAATTAGCGCACGCGGCACTCTCACTGTTTGAATAATTAAATGTTCATTAGATGTATTAAAATAAATAAACGAATGTATGATGTCAATTAAAGAAATATTTGCATAGCCTAATCCAACACTAAGCCCAATTAAGCTGAGCATAAATAAAAAACTAAAAGATAATCCGATAAGTTTCTGATAGTTGCTTTTTAAAATCATGTAGTTATGTACCTTTCTTTTAAATGCTTTTCGTAATTATAATAGCAAATTTAATTGATTTTGAAAATCATTATCAATTAGGTGTTGACATTTATTTATAAGTTTACTAAGATATTTGTGTAATTGAAAATGATTATCATTACTAATACATATGGAGGAAAATAAAGATGAAAAAAATAGTTATTGCAATTATTACATTAATGGTATTTGCTCTTACGGCATGTGGGAACGATTCTACAACTGAAAGTGTAAACGAAAATAATAGCTATAAGGTAGTTCACGCTATGGGTGAAGCTACTATTGAAGGAACTCCAAAAAGAATTGTCGTTTTAACAAATGAAGGTACAGAAGCACTCCTTGCAATGGGAATTACACCTATAGGTGCTGTTCAATCTTGGACTGGTGATCCTTGGTATGACCACATTGCTGAACAAATGGAAGGTGTTGAAGTAGTTGGGACGGAAAGTGCGGTTAATGTAGAGGCAATCGTTGCTTTAAAGCCTGACCTAATTATTGGAACAAAGCTTCGTCAAGAAAAAATATATGAGCAATTAAATGCGATAGCACCAACTGTTTTATCGGAGACATTAAAAGGAGACTGGAAAGAAAACTTTAAGCTTTATGCACAAGCGATCAACAAAGTAGAAAAAGGAAATGAAGTTATTGCTGCATATGACGCTAAAGTAGAAACATTGAGCGGGAAGCTAGGGCAAGATATTTTAGCTAAAAAGATCTCTATGGTTCGCTTTTTAGCTGGAGATGTTAGAATTTATCAAAAAGCGTCTTTCTCTGGAGTAGTTTTAGAGCAACTTGGCTTTGCTCGTCCAGAAAATCAAAATGTAGATGAGTTTGCTATTCGAGGAGTAACGAAAGAGCGTGTTTCGGAAATGAATGGAGATGTCATCTTTTACTTCACTTACGAATCAGGTGATGGAGAAGCGACGGCTGTTGAGAATGATTGGTTAAATGATCAATTATTCCAAAACCTTGAAGCAGTAAAAGCAGGAAATGTACAAAAAGTTAGTGATACTACTTGGAATACTGCAGGTGGAGTTTTAGCAGCAAACTTAATGCTTGATGATATAGAGAATTACTTCTTAAAGTAATTCCTATCAAATGATAAAGGATGAGCAGAGGCTCATCCTTTTGTTTTGCATGTTAAAGTTACATGTTTTTGCGAAAGTATCCACCAATTTATCAATGTTAGTACGTAATATGGTCTTAATTTATCACTTCAAATAATGCTTTTACATTTTCATCTTTTGCAATATGTTCAGGGAAAATAAAACCAGACTTATCACGATCAAATTTTATCCCAATATGATCAAAGCAGATGTCTACAAACTCAGAACAAATATATTCATCATCATCCTTGTGACTAGATAGACCAAGCGCAATTCTTGAGATTATTTTAGTAATTTCATTTTTATCATACTTTCGATTTAACAAATCGGCTGCTTTCCCAAGCATTTCTCGTAAGTCTTCTTTATTAAATGTAGGGGCATGTAATGTTCGATGACGACCTATATACAGTTTTCCTGCATATGGTTTTTTACTATTCTCATAGTTGTTCACATATTGCGAGAAAGGAATAATACGCACGCCATCATCCTCGACACTTTCCAAAAGCAGAACTCGGCTATTCCACTTCACAATAATTCCTACATGACTAATGTTAGAATTTGAAAATTTTCTTATCAGCTTACTAACAATATGTTCGCCACTACAAAATAAAATATCCCCAGTTCTTAAATAGTCTCTCGCTTTTAAGTAGGGTATTTTTCTTAAGTTATTAAATTTAGTAGTTCCCAAACAAATTCACTACTTCCTATTATATATATATTGTCATTCTATGTGTTTTAAAAATATTTGTTCCGTATAAAGCTAGAATTGTTAGCCCCTTTTAAATAAACAATAAATATTCTATTCGTTCTATTTTTATTTAGTTCGCATATTCATAGATATATTACTTTTTGAGAGTTTTTATATTCCTAATAGTAATGAAGTATTTTATGAAAAGGTGAGTATATGAAAAAATCCATTTTATTTCTTGATGCAAATAAGCGTGCAACACTTTCGATAATTAGAGCGATAGGTAAAAAAAAGGAGTATCGCATATATTGTGCGGGAGAAAGAAGATTAGCTCTCTGTCGACCATCAATTATGACAGATAAATATTTTATATATGAAAATCCCGAAAAAAGCCATTCGTTATTTATTAAGAGCTTAAAAGAACTAGTAGAAGAAGTTAACCCAGATTATATCTTTCCATGTAGTGATGCAACGTTATTTTCAATATATAACTCTGACCTTTATGAAGTAATAAAAAGCAAGCTAATTGCACCTGAAAAAGATGCTTATATGAAATCTTTAGATAAACAATATATGAACGAACTAGCAAAGTCGTGTAACGTTAAAATAATAGAAGAAGCTTCAACTTCAAATCTATCTTTCCCAATAGTAATCAAGCCGCGTTTTTCTAGAAACCTACTAAATGATGAAATAGTTTATGGCTTTAGAAAGTTTGTTTATGATGAGGAATCATTCATAAAAAATTTAAATGTAATAAGAAGTTACGACAAGAGCCCCTTATTACAAAAAAAGATAGAAGGTAGAGGATTTGGAATTTTTGCTGCTGCAAAAGAAGGGGAAATTTTCGCTAGTTTTGCACATGAACGTGTTAGGGAAGTGCCACTGACTGGTGGAGTGAGTACGTTACGAGCATCTAAACAAGTCAATCCTTTTTTATTAGAAGCATCAAAAAAAATTATAAAAAAATTAAATTGGACAGGTATTGTTATGGTCGAATTTAAAGGTGTAACAGAAGAAAATGCATATTTTATCGAAGTAAACGGCCGTCCTTGGGGTTCAATGGATTTAGCGGTTTCATCAGGTGTTAATTTTCCCGAAATGATGAATGATTTATTTATTCATAACAATAACTTTAATGAGCTTAAAAAAAAGTACAATAAACCATATAACGTAAATTATTACTCAAGATGGATTGTAGGCGAACTAAATTATGTGAGATATATCGTTAGTAGTCATTTACCAATAAAAACGCGCTTAAAAAAACTTGCTAATGTACTTAAAAAGCCACCGCATGTTTCATATGATACGTTTAAATGGAATGATCCACTTCCATTTCTATTTGAGTTATCAACAATAATTGTAGACAAACTAACCCATTTAATGAAAAGAAAGAAAATGAAATGGAGTAAGCTGAAATGATTGCAAAAAGGAAAATAAAAATAATCCGTGAAAAAGGCTATGCTGTTGTTGTTATAGCAGGAAGTTTTGGTGCATTAGCCATTACTCGGGAATTAGGCAAAAGAAAAATTCCTTGTATTGTTATTGGTGAAGAGTTTGTTCGAAAGTCAAAGTATGCGTTAGTATCATTAAAAGCAACAACGGTTGAAGAAATAAGGGACTACCTTAAAGAATTACCGGGGATACTAAAAACAAAATTACTTTTATTTACAGATACGGATAGAACCTTACAATTTATATTTTCAAATTGGGAAGAGTTAGCAGAGCATTATCAGATGCCTTTTTCAAAAGACAACGTTACACTAATTGATAAGGAGAGACTTTCATTATATGCTGCGGAAAATAAAGTCGCTGTTCCGAAGAAATTTACGTCAGTCGAAGAAGTTAGAGAATCCGATTTTCCAATAATTATTAAGCCAATTAATCATGATCAACAACAAACAGAAAAAGCTTATATATGCTATGACAAAAAAACTGCTATTCAACATGAACAGTTATTTAGAAGACTAAATGTACCCTTTATTATGCAACAATATGTTTCTGGTAATGTTAATCAAATTTATAATCTATTATTGTACCGTGGAAAAAGCGGCCAAGTGTTAATAGGGTTTGGTTCGAGAAAATTAAGAAGCTTTCCATTAAATTATGGAACAGGCTCGGCTCAAATTACGGAGTATAATGAAGAAATTTCACAACAAAGTATACAGTTGTTAAAAGAGACAAACTATTGTGGCGTAGCTGAGTTTGAATACAAGTATTGTGTGAAAAGAGATTGCTACTTTCTAATAGAAGTGAATGGTAGATTCCCACTACAATGCGCATTATTATCTAAAGTAAATTCCTCATTTATTGAAAACATATGTATGGATTTACTAACGGTTTCCATACCTCAAGACGATCCATTTTATGAAAAGAAAAAACAAAAAATTACCTGGCTTTATCTCATTAATGATCTACGTTCAATGAGGGCTGCAAATATAAAAATAACAAATTGTTTGAGCATATATTTAAACGTATTTCGAACTACAAAAATTCAAGACCCTTTATGGTCAATAAGCGATCCAATTCCATCCCTTTATTATTATAAATACTTGATTAAGAAAGTAATAAAGGAAAATGAGGTAAGCCAACATAAGAAAAAAAGAAGTGTTACGATAAATTGAAATGCGGCCACCCTAATGACAGGGCAAGCCGCATTTTTTCATTTTATATGTTCTAATTTTTAAGTGCAATCCATGAGAAAATACCATAAATAATAAATCCTATTGAGCCAGCAATACTAACAGCTACTATTGCACCTGTTGCAGATAGCTGAAAGAAATGAGCATAAAAGAGTGCTCCGCAAATTAGAATTACTCGTATTATCTCTCTAATAAATTGGAGTGCATGTTTTTCCCGAATAACGACAGTTGAACCCACTGGAATAGTTATAAATTGAAAAAAATACATCACAGAAAGTATTGGTAAGTGTGCGCCGGCGTTTGCCCAAGCAGAGCCAAAAACAATAGGAACTAACCAAGGAGAAAGGATAGAAACGATGAATAAGATTGGAAAAATGATAAGTACCAAATTTTTAATCGTCTTAAAAAATAAATCGTTAACTTTGTTAGGTTGTTTATGAATGAGTGAGGAGGCCTCTGCCAAGAAAACACTTCCTATTGAAGAGCCAATTAGAAATAACGGGGTTCCTAGTATTCGTTGAATGATTAAAAACCAGCCTCCGACACTCGCTCCATAGAAAATTGTTATTAATATTATCGGCAGTTCTACGGAAAGCTGTTTAATAAACTTGGCTGCAGTTGATAGTAGTGGAAATTTATAATATCTGAAAGCTAATTGCTTCATGGCTTTATAATGTACTTGTTTGAAGGTTTGCCAGTCTTCCTTCAAGGTAGTTGTTAGCAATTTTCCGCTACCACCTATACGACCGACAAAATCACCGATAAATAATGGCAGGGGACCTTTTATCAGAAGTGCTCCGCCAATTTGTGTGAAAACCATACCAATACTTTGATTAATCTTAGTTTTAGAAACAATTAGGTATTTTTTTCTTCGAAGAGCATAAGTGCTTAAAATGCGATATGCTCCAATTCCGAATAAACTTAACGGAAGTAAATATAGATAGGCACTTAATTCCTTGTTTTTTAAAATAATAGAAATTTCCTCGTTATATAAAAAGATACTTACTCCAAATAGAAAAGAAATAATAGTTAGGAGAAAGAAGGTTAGTGCAACAATGTTTGCTCCCTCAAAATCATCTCTCGGTAATGTAATTGCATTTTCATACTGTAAAGAACTAATGGTGGCTAAAATTGCTAGAAACGACATATAAATTCCTAGTAACCCTAATTCCTCCGGTGTATATAGTCGAGTAAGAAAAGGTGAAGAAAGCAGGACTAATAATTGCGCTATGCCACTTCCGCTAATTAACAAAAGGACGTTTTTAAAAAAATCTCTTCTCTTAAGATAGATTTTTACATTTGCTACTAGTTCATTCATTACCACTGCACATCCTAGATACTATGATATATCATCATATGTCTATGAAATCGGAATTAGTACAAGCTAATTTGCTATATTTTTCTTCGAGATAACCGCATATTAGCTAGACTTACTTAATATAGTTTAGTAATAAGTAAAACTTGTGGATATTAGAAGGGATACTAGATTATATGAATTTAGCTAATATATTTGAATCTAAGTTAGGAAAACTATATCTGCTTTTGATTTGGTTAACGTTTGCTTTAAGTGGCTGGGTCACCATTGAGCCTGCACCTGTTGATCTTTTAGTCACCTTAGCATTTGTCATAGCATTATTTTCATCCTATTTATCATTTCATTCACATGTAGCGTTTCCACTTACTTTTATATGGATTTTCATCCTTCAAAATATAGGTGCAATGTATTTTATGAGAAATCATATAACTGGATTTTCCTATTTTTTTATTACTCTTTATCTCATAATTCTCTGGGTGATGATTGTCGGGCTAATCTCAAGATTTGGTAAAAAAATGACGAAATTAATTATTAGTGGGTATACAACCGCAGCAATTATATCTGCTTTATTAGGGATTATGGCGTATTTTAACTTGCTACCAAATGCAGAGACTTTTATGTACTTAGGCAGAATAAAAAGCTTATTTAAAGACCCTAATGTTTTTGGACCTTTTCTTATTCCGATTGTCTTATTTGCGATTAATTATTTCGAAGAAGCGACTACAAGAAAAAAGAAACTATTCTGGGTTTCTACAATTACACTATTAACCATTGCTGTATTTTTAAGTTTTTCACGAGCTGCTTGGATTAACTATGTTATATCACTAGGGACTTTCTTTTTCTTTTGGATTCTTTTTAGTACGAAAAAAAGAAGTTTAGTAAAACGAATGAGCTTACTATCAATCCTCTTTATCTTATTTGCCGCTATGTTATTTACATTATTTAACAACGAATCAATTAATAGTATGTTCAATACGCGCTTTGGATTGCAGAAATATGATACAAATCGGTTCGCTACGCAACTCACTGTCTTAAATTCTCTTGAAACATTTCCATTAGGAAAAGGACCGGGACAATCAGATAGCATTTCAGATTACTCTCCACATAGCTTATATGTTCGAGTGTTAGGTGAATATGGGTATTTAGGATTTTTCTCAATTATTTCCTTCATCATATTAACTTTACTTCGAGCTGTATATGCTGCATATAAAACAAAAGCAACACTTTATATTGTATGCACAGCAGCAATAATAGGTCTTTTAGTTAATAGTTTTGTTATTGATACTTTGCATTGGCGGCATTTTTGGCTATTACTAGCAATTCCTTGGGTGTACAAAAGTGATAGTAATAAAACAGCTTCATCTGCTAAGAAGAAAAATATGAGAGGAGAGTTGTAACATGGCTAAGAAAAAAGTGCTAATTGCAGCAACTGTTTATACACATTTAGCTAACTTTCATATACCTACTATTAAACTATTACAAGAGAAAGGCTATGAAGTGCATGCAGCTTCAAATAATAATGAAGGTAGAAAAAATGAAATAGAAAGCTTAGGAGTAATTTGTCATGATATAAAATTTGTGCGAGCACCTTTTAAGAAACATAACATAATCGCTATGAAACAAATATCATCATTATTTAAAGAGTTTTACTTTGATCTCATCCATGTACACACGCCAATTGCTTCATTTATTGTTAGGTATATAGCAAAAAAGTATAATCAGGGACCGGTTTTATATACTGCGCATGGCTTTCATTTTTATAAAGGATCCCCTCTCTTAAATTGGTTGTTATACTATCCTGCTGAAAGAATTGCTAAAAGATGGACAGATGCATTGATCGTTATTAATACAGAAGATTTTAATCGAGGTATTAAAATGGGGTTTATCGCTAATAAGAATCTTTTTAAAACAAATGGTGTTGGGGTGGATTTAAAGGTATTTACTAAAGGAGATGATCGAAAGAGTAACTTTAGAAGGGAAATTAACATTCCAGATCCTAGTATTGTTATTACGTGTGTGGCGGAATTTACAAAAAATAAAAATCAACAGCTATTATTAAAAGCTTGGCCAACTTTAATAAATGAATTTAATAATATCCACTTAGTGTTTGTAGGTGATGGGAAGCGAAAAATAACATTAGAGAAGTTAGCTAGTCGAAAAAACTTAAAAAATGTTTATTTTCTTGGGTTTCGACACGATATTCCAGAAATATTAATGCACTCAAATATTGTAAGTTTAGTTTCAAAAAGAGAAGGTATGCCCAAGACAATAATGGAAGGAATGGCAATTGGTCTTCCTGCAATCGTGTCTGACGTTAGAGGTTCGAGAGATTTAGTGAATCATAAAGAAAATGGCCTTATTGTAAAATGTGATCAAGTTAATAATTTAATAGAAAATTTAAAGGTATTAATTGAGCAGGAAGAAGTTAGAAAAGAAATGGGCGATAATGCCTTGAAAAAAGTTACGCAGTATTCGAATGAAAATGTTTTAAAAGAGTTAAATCAAGTATATGAATCTTTTTTCATTTAAAGGAGGGATAAAGTGAACTATTTGCTAAGAAAGGCAATAAAACTGTATGTCTTACTCCCTATTGGGATAATAGTCTCTTTCTTTAAAAGAGACAGACGCTATGCGTCAATCCTTATGTATCACCGTGTCAATGATAATATCAAAAAAGAACTGGCAGTAACTACGAAGAACTTCGAATGGCAAATGGATTACTTAAAAAAGAAAAATTATAACGTCATAACACTTGATACATTAATAGAAAAAATTAAGACAAAATCTGTCCCCAAAAAATGCGTTGTACTAACGTTTGATGACGGCTATGAAGACTATTATCACAGCGCTTATAAAACTTTAAAACGTTTAGAATTTCCTTCTATTCAGTATCTTGTACCTGGATATATCGAAAAGAATAAAACCTTTTGGTGGGATCGGGATATTGGAGAGAGTAAGTTGATGAATTGGGAACAAATTAATGAATTAAGTAAAAGTGAACTAGTAACGTTTGGAGCACATACGATAAATCACCCAGACTTAGATAGGCTTAACAATTTAGAAATTCACCAGGAACTACAAGGAAGTAAAAAATTATTAGAGGCAAAATTAAAAAAAGAAATAAAACACTTTTGTTATCCTAGAGGGAGATACAATACTACCTCTAAACAGATTGTGAGGAAAACATTTGAATCAGGCGTATTAATGTTTAATGGCAAAGAAATAAATAGTAAGTTAAATAAAGATCATCTTTGTGTTCTTAAAAGAGAACCTATCCAGCAAAGCGATGGTAAACTATTGTTTATTGCTCGATTAAATGGTTGGCTATGTGTGGAAGACAATATAAAAAAAATAGTATATAAAATGAAAGATAAGGCAGGTGCTTAAAAAATGAGCACTTGCCTTATTTTTCTTTGTTATTTAAAACAATGCCTAATATATTTGCTTGAATGCTCTTTAGTTTTTCAACAGCCTTATACGTAGCATCAATCCTAGTTTTGCCAGGGTTAACAACTAAAACGCAGCCATCTGCTTCCGAAGATAAATACATTGTATCTGCAGTATCCATAGAAGGGCTATCAATAACAATAATATCAAACATGACTCTTAATTCTGTAAATAGTTGCTGAAATCGCTCTGATTCGAACAGTTCAACTGGGTTTATTGTCACAGACCCCGAAGTAACAATTGATAAATTAGGTTCATCACTCTTTTGGATAATTTCACTTAATTGATCTTGCCCCGCTAAAAAGCTCGATACACCTCTATCATTACTCAAGTTAAATGCTATATGGCCAGTTGGGCCTCGTAAGTTCATATCTATATATACAGTTTTCTTCGTACTTTTAGCCATCATTATTGCAACGTTTGCACTTGTTAATGATTTTCCTTCAGATGAGTTAGGACTAGTAATTAGCATGGTTTGATTCTTTTTTACACTAGGAGAAAGTTTTAACCTAGCGCAAAGGTTTTGATAGTTACTAAAGTTTGAGGACCTTCTGTTAATTACTAACTTATTACTTAATTCATTATTAGCCTTCGAAGACTTATTTTTCCCAATAGTAATAGGTGTGACTTCACCTAAAACTGATAAAGAAAATAATCTCCTAATCTTTTCTTCTGATTTAATTGTAGTATCTAAAAACTCTTTAATAGATACACTACCTACAGATAAAAATAGCCCTAAAAATAGACTAATTGCAATGTTAAATATAGGGTTGCGATCAACTGGTGTGAAGCTATCGTCAATCTTAGCAGGAGTTAATATATGGATATAATTTAAATTTTTTAGCCTGTCTACTTCTTCCTTAAAAACGTTTGCGATGGAGTTCGCCATATATACAGCTTGGGCATGATCTTGGTCTTTAACAATGATAGTAAAAACTTGAGAGTTTTTAATACTTTCGATTTCAATTTTTCTTAATAAAGATTCAATATCTATTTCTTTATTAATATTTTTAAGGGCGGGTTCCAAAATTGTAGGACTTTTTATTATGACGCGATAAGTATCAATAAGCTTTAAGCTAGAATCAATTTCACTTGCAGTGACATTCTTACTTCCTTCAGCGTCTTTCTCCGTAGTTACTAATATATTTACTCTTGCTTCATACTCGGGTGGAATTACGTAAAGAGTTATCACACTACTAATAAGAACAACAAACCCTGTTAAGAAAAAAATGACCCGCCAGTTTCTAAAAAGTAGTTTGAAAAACTCTCTTATATCAAAAACAAATTCCATAGAAATATACCTCTTTTCTTCAATATAAACATCTTAATATATCCTATGAACTAGTTTTAAAATACATGTTTATTTTAATAGAAAAAATTTAAATTTCATTTATAAAAGTACTACTAATAGATTATTTAATGCATAGACTTATAAAAATAATAAGTTCTCTAATTACGAAATACTTAGTGCTAACTGAAAGGAACAAGTTTAGGAGGAGATTATAAAGTGGAAAAAATAAAAGCAGTCGTTCTCCATAGTATTAAGATTCAAATTACTGATTTTTTCATAGTTTTGAAAGCATTAAAAAATAATGATACCGTTAAAATAGAAAGGGACATGGAAGCAAAGTTATCTAAAGGAAATAGATTACTTAAAAGAACAATGGACATAATAATAGCTGTACTATTATTAATAATTACTAGTCCATTATTTATACTCCTATTTTTGCTAATTCCAATAACATCAAAAGGACCTGCCTTTTATTTTCAAGAAAGATTAGGAGAAAATAAAGAAGCTTTTAAAATTATTAAGTTTAGGACGATGGTTACTGATGCTGAACAAAAGACTGGCCCTGTTTTAGCAAAAAAAAATGACCCCCGGGTTACTAAGGTTGGTCATTTTATTAGAGCAGTTAGAATTGATGAACTTCCTCAATTAATTAATGTCTTGCTAGGAAATATGAGTTTAGTAGGGCCACGACCTGAAAGAGCCTTTTTTGTTAATCAATTTAAAGACAGGCTTCCAAAGTACGAACAACGGATGAATGTAAAACCAGGAATAACAGGTCTTGCTCAAGTGATGGGGGATTACTATACAGCACCTAAAGATAAATTAAAGTATGACCTTATATATATTAAGAAGTATTCAATTTGGTTTGATTTTAAAATCTTGCTTAAAACATTATTAGTAGTATTACCATTTCAAGTTAAAAAAGGATAAAATAGTACTATGTTGAATTTATAGTTACAAAGAAATAAGGTGGTAAACAAATGAGTAAAACAATAGTTGAAAAGTTAAATTTAGCAAAGTATGAAAGAAAAGCTGTGTTAAACACTCCAGAGGGAAGAGATTATTTCGCGCAGTTAACTGAATATGATACAGATTTAACGGAAAGTAGCTATGACCTAATTTTTGCATTTGTATTAGACTTAAAATCTTTAAAAGAGCTAGTGAATACAGTAATAGAGAAGAATTACTTAAACAGAAGTGGTTATCTTTTTTTAGCCTACCCGAAAAAAGGCAATAAAGTTTATGATTCATACATACATCGGGATAGCTTGTTAGAAGGTTTAGGTGCAGATGAAAATGGTTACATCGATAAAAGTAACATTAAGTTTGCCAGGATGGTTGGGTTGGATGAAACCTTTACTGTAATAGGTTTAAAGGAAGATACAAAAAGTAAAAATAACAAATCTACAAAAGCAAGTCAATGTGTAGATGATTATATTGAAATGATCCCATTAATAGAAAATGATTTGCAAGATACTCCAAACTTACTTTCATTTTATCAGGAATTAACACCCGGTTATCGTAAAGACTGGGCGCGTTATGTATATAGTGCTAAGCAAGAAAAGACGAAAGAAAAGCGTCGTGAAGAAATGAAACAAATATTGGAGCAAGGTTTTAAAAGTAGAGATCTTTATCGTGCAAACAAAAAGTAATAGGAAAGTTTTATTTCGTTTTATTACAAAAATTAAGAGCTCCTAGTAGACTTCGATAACCTTATCGAGGTCTTTTTTTGGCTTTATTTATTTTATGATTACATTTTTTATAGTAAAGTTATATAAATCTCTTGAATAGAGAAAGCGAGGAACTAACTAATGAAAATCACAAGACAATTAGCTGAACCAATTTTAAAGAAGTTAAGTGGCTTTTTAGATTATAAGATAAATGTCATGAATGAAAAAGGAATGATAGTTGCAAGTAGTGACACTGAAAGAATTAATCAGATTCATGAAGGTGCAGTATATGTAATATCAAATAAAAAGCAATTAGTAATTTCTCCTGAAGATCAAGAGCTTTATGCTGGGTCAAAACCAGGAGTGAATTTACCTATTGAATATTTTGATGAAATTGTAGGTGTAGTAGGAGTTACTGGCGACCCGAAAGAACTCTATAAGTTTGCCAAAATAATAAAAATAACGGTAGAGGTTATGATTCAACAAGTATATGTAAATAACCAGATGCAATATAAAAATAGGCTAGTAGAAGGTTGGATTCATGATTTAGTTTCCCCAACCAACTTTAATAAAAAAGTGGTTGAAAAGAATGGTGAAAATCTCCTAGGCATCGATTTTAAAATAGAAAGGACAATTATTTTAATAAGTTTGCCAGATTTAACGCCTAATAATTGGCAAAGTTTTGAAACGATGGTGAAATTAAGTGAAAAGAAATCGGATATATTAAGGTTAATTACTAAAGAAATAGCAGAGTCTTCTATTTGCTCTTTCATAAATAATGATACATGTCTTGTAGCAATTGAAAGTAAAGGTAAAAATATTACTAATGAACGCTTCATTGCTAAAGATATACATAAAAAGCTCAAACTTTTAAATATAAATTCATTTGTAGGAATTGGAAACGGATATACGGGAGTCGAAGGGTATCGAAATTCTTACTACCAGGCTAAACAGTGTTTAGAAATAATTCAGTTGTTTAAAACTGAGGAACCGATTTCTCATATTTCGGATTGGAAATTGGAGAGGATTTTAGTAAATATACCCGAAAAGACCCGGAATGAATTAATAGAAGAGTTCCTTTCAAATAAAAAGCCTTTAAGTGCAGAATCGCTGCATACATTAGAAGTATTTTTCAAAAACCAACTTAGAGTAAATGATACAGCATTAGCACTTAATATTCATCGAAATACATTACAATATCGTTTGGATCGTGTTTATAAACAGGTTGGATTAAACCCTCGAAATTTTAATGATGCATCAATTTTAATGATAGTAATGTTCTTTTATAAAATGAAAAGATAAAATATTGTTCATTTGAACAAACTTTCGATAAAAAAACCATAAATTTTCAGTTATTCGCACGTTGTTTTTGTGCATCTACTTATAGTTTAATTATAACTAAGTTTTCAAAATATATTGAAAAAGGTGTTTTTATGAAAATAGTGATTGCTCCGGATTCCTATAAAGGTAGCTTAACTTCCTTAGAAGTAGGAACAACAATGAAAGAAGCTTTTTTAAAAGAGGTACCTGGTGCAACCATAGATGTAGTTCCAATGGCTGATGGAGGTGAAGGAACTTTAGATACACTTTTGTTTGCCACAAACGGAAAGCGCTTTCATGTTGAGGTGACTGGTCCGTTAGGAGAACCTGTTGAAACTGCATATGGGGTACTTGGAACTAGTAACACAGTTGTCATAGAAACAGCTAATATTGCTGGATTACCGATGGTCCCAAGTGAAATCCGAAACCCAATGAACACCACTTCCTATGGAGTTGGGGAGGCCATAATTGAAGCGGTAAAATCTGGTCACAGAGACTTTATTATTGGTCTTGGAGGAAGTGCTACTAATGACGGTGGACTTGGAATGTTACAGGCATTAGGTGTGAAATTTGTTGATGAAAATGAAGGGGAAGTTAGTCCTTTCGCCTCATCACTTTCTTCTATAAAGAAGGTAGATTTTTCTGCATTAAACCCAATTGTGAAAGATTGCAAGTTTCGAATTGCTAGTGATGTAAATAATCCACTATGTGGAGAGCAGGGCGCTACTGCAGTATTTGGACCACAAAAGGGTGCTACTTCAAAGCAGGTAAAAGAACTTGATTTTACTTTGAAGCAATACGCCCAATTAATTGAGGAAACATTAGGGATAGAGCATCAAAGTACTCCTGGCGCTGGTGCAGCAGGAGGGTTAGGGTTTGCCTTCCTACTTATAGGGGCAGAAATCATTTCTGGATCTGAAATTATTGCAGAAGCTACAAATGTAGTAGAAAAAATTAGGCATGCAAATTGGGTCATTACTGGTGAAGGACAAAGTGATTATCAAACACTTTATGGAAAAGTACCTGCATTTATTGCAAAAGCAGGGAAGCGCTACAATGTTCCTACCATCCTTATATCGGGTGGATTAGGAGATGGATATGAAAAGCTTTACGACTATTTTGTAAGCTGTCATTCAATTACAGCAGGTCCTATTAGTTTAGAAGCGTGTATAAAAAATGCAGAGATATTACTATTTAATCAAACTAGAAATATTGCTAGGTTAATAAAGGCCACTAAATAGGTCTTTACATATTAAGGGGGATGAAAGATATGGAAGGTTCTTTATTGTTTCTTGTTATAATACTAGGGGTTAGTTTCATTGTTTTTGCTACAGCAAAATTAAAGTTACATCCTTTTCTATCATTATTAATTGCTGCATTTATGGTAGGCTTATTAGCTGGTTTACCATTGAATGAAGTGGTAGCTGCAGTTAATGGTGGATTTGGTGGATTAATGGGCTACATCGGTATTGTAATCGTAGCTGGTACAATCATTGGTACTGTTTTAGAAAGATCAGGAGCAGCACTTAGAATGGCAGAAGTTGTACTTAGACTAGTTGGCGAAAAGCGCCCACAGCTTGCAATGAGTTTAATAGGTGCGATTGTTAGTATTCCAGTATTTTGTGACTCAGGGTATGTCATTTTATCAAGTTTAAAGAAAGCGCTTGCAAAAAGAGCGAAAGTTGCTCTAGCTTCTATGTCTGTTGCTCTTGCAACAGGATTATATGCTACGCATACATTAGTACCTCCAACACCAGGTCCGATAGCTGCTGCAGGTAACATCGGAGCTGCTGATTATTTAGGAACTGTTATCTTAATTGGCTTTATCGTTGCTATTCCAACTATTTTGGTAGGTTACATTTGGGCTGTTAAAGTTGCGAGTAAAATTAAAATTGAAGGAGAAGAAGTTACTTCTTTAGATTATGACGAAATAGTAAAAGGTTTTGGGCAACTACCTTCTACATTTAAATCATTCGCACCAATTGTTCTTCCAATAGTGTTAATTGGATTAGGATCTGTAGTAAAGTTTTTCGGTTGGACTGGAACTTTGGCAGATATAGCATTATTTCTCGGTGCCCCTGTTGTAGCACTGTTAATGGGTGTTCTTGTATCCTTTTTATTAATGCCACAACTAAATGAAGAAACATTAACTGGCTGGGTAGGAGATGGAATTAAAGATGCATCGACTATTTTATTAATCACTGGTGCTGGTGGAGCTTTCGGTTCAGTTATTAAGGCGACTCCTGTAGCAGAATTAATCAAAGGAATTGCTAATGGAGGACTATTAAATGGAGCGTTAATATTATTAATTCCATTCGTAGTAGCTGCTGCTTTAAAAACTGCACAAGGTTCATCAACTGCTGCACTAGTAGTTACATCGACTCTTATTGCACCATTACTTCCTGAAATGGGTATCGAAGGTGCTATTCCTTTAGCACTAGTTGTTATGGCGGTAGGCGCAGGAGCAATGGCAGTCAGTCATGTAAATGATAGCTATTTCTGGGTTGTGACACAATTTAGTGGAATGAAAGTTACTGATGCTTACAAAGCACAGACTTTAGCTACTCTATTACAAGGATTAACTGCTATTATCTTTACAATGATATTATGGGTAATCTTAGTATAATTCCAATATAAAAGACTCAACCAATTGGTTGAGTCTTTTTTTACATATGCAATTAGCTGGACAGTTGGAGCATTATAGAACAAAAATACACGACTTAAGTTTAGCGGTTTATTTTTGTAGGTAAAATTAGTTTTGCATTGCGGCATATTGTGCTTTAATTAATAGCTCGTCCAATTTCACACTATATTCAATTACTTTCTCGTTATTTAGGTCATTTGTTTCTTTTGCCTTTTTCATTAAAAAGCCTCTTAATGTCTCAATATCTTGAAGTAGGTTTGCATTCATAGATATTCACATCCTCTCTTTACAAAATAAAAAGCCCCCGACCAATAAAGGATGTAGGCACTTGTAAAGAGCCTTCGGTAGCTGGCTGGCATATTTACAATATTGTAAATGAAGCCCCTTAAGCTTTGCGTCACTATGTTTCCATAGCTTTGCCTTTATCGGTCTACTAATAATTAGATTGTATTTCTTTTGCCAATTCAAAGTAGGAAAAAAGTATAATGTTGCTCTTATATATATCGTACTATTACGAGAAAATATTTCAAGGGTGGAAAAACGTATTATATTAACTACTTTTGTCGAAATCGTTGTCTATTTTTATCTAATTTCTCTCTTAAGTAAATGGTAGTGATATAAATTACGCTTTTTGTTTAATATGCTCTTGAGAATAAAGGCTTTCAAGCTCATTAATAATGTTTTCCTGATCGTTTTCCATTGCTTTTTTATAACCGTTATCAATTATAGTTTTTTTCAATTGTTCGTTTTCAACTAACTTTTTTATTCCTTCATAAAGAGAAACATGGTTTTTAGCATCAACAATTATTCCACTGTCGTTATCTAACAAGTACTTAAGTCCACCGACATTTGTTCCAACGACAGGAATGCCACAAGCCATTGCTTCTAGTGCTACTAGACCAAACCCTTCTATATGTGAAGGTAAAACAAAAATATCACATGCCGACATCCAACTAGCAATATCACCCTGTGGTAAAACACCTAAAAAAACAATATGGTCATTTAATTCTTTTTTATCAATTTCTTGTTGAATGTGAGCCTTAAATGTCGTGTCTTTATCAGAACCAATTAAATATAATTTGAAATTTTGATTTTTATTTGCAACTAACTTTTCAAAAGCAGTAATTAGTTCTTCTATTCCTTTTTGTTTAATAATATTTCCGACATATAATATAGAAGTAGTCTCTACATGAATCTTTAATTGAGTTCTTTTCTTTTGCTGATCTGTATGGTGAAAGATATTTCTGTTCACACCCATATTTAAAACTAGTATTTTATCAGGAGAGATATCAAAGTCTGAAACAATTGTTTCTTTTAATTCTTCACCGACAGCAATGATCTTATCTGATGAGTGGAGTATCTTTTTAGTTAAATGAAAAATTACTTTATGTTTTCGAGCCATTTTATCAATGTCGCCACCGTGAGCGGTTACAATAAGCTTAGTATTAAAAGCAATTTTGAATAATAGTCCTATTAACCCACTAGGAAAAACGTAATGTGCATGGATAACATCGTACTTCTTACCTTTAAATAAAAGAGTTAATAACGAGGAAACAAACCAAGTCACATATTTAACTAGAGAATTAAACTTACCTGATTTTGCATTTTTTATTGCTGTAATATCAATTGAAAAGCCTCTGCTTTTTAAAGCTTCTACTTGGTTCTTAATAAAGATACCAAAGCTTTTATATTTCTTGCTAGGATACATATTAGAAACAATCAAGACTTTTTGCTTATTCATAGTTAAGTCCACCTTAAATAATTATTAAAAACATATGAATTCTAAAGAAGAATAAAAACCCTTCTAATCATTTGATTCAATCATAACATCATCAAATATATGACGTATATTTTAAGCTTGTCTAAGAATCTCTACTAAATTACATTATTTTATCTTATATAGTAACAGATATACAGTATATTGCTAATGAGGCGTGGAAAAATTTATGTTAAAATTAATTAATATTTAAGACTATCCGAGATGAGGTTATATTTTGAAAAGAAGATTGGCCATTGCTAGTATTTTATTAGTTATAGCTACTTTAGGATTAAAAGTGTCAGGATTAATTCGAGATATTATTTTAGCGAAATATTTTGGTGACTCTGCTGAAGCAGCAGCATATTTAATAGCTTTTATTGTCCCTAATATGTTTATTTTATTATTTACAACTGGAATGAAAAACGCTTTTGTTCCGAGCTATATACAGTCTCTTGAACGTGGTCAAGGACATTATCATTTCTCTCAAGTCATACGAGGCACTGCTATAATTGGTCTATTTGTTTCTATTGGCGGCTTGTTGTTGACACCTATGTATTTACCAATAATATTTCCTGACTTTACAGAAGCGACTTTAGCTATATCACGTACAACATCTTTTATTTTCTTCATTGCTATATTTTTTGTGTCATTGAATGCTGTATATGAAGCATATTTAGATGCTGAAAATAAATTTTCACTCTCTGTAATTTCACAAATCATAGTAATTGGATCAACAATTGTTTCTGCTCTTTTATTTGCAAAAACAATAGGTGTTTATTCTTTTGCATACGGATATTTAGTTGGAACGATTCTCTCTCTTTTTGTTAAAAAGTTAGTTTTCATACCAAAAGGAACGCACAAAATCTTTGGAAAAATGGATGTGAAAGAGTATAAAAATTTCTTTCTTATCTTTATTCCGGTAGCAATTACAGTCATGGTCGGGCAAGTAAATTTATTTATTGATAATATTTTTGCTGGGAATTTGTCGACGAAGGCAGTAACTTATATAAACTATGCCAAAAATATTACACACTTTCCTCAAGCAATTCTGGGAGTAACAATAGGAACAATTATTTTTCCAATATTATCAAAAGCTGTTGCACAGAAAAAAGATAAAGAATTTCGAAATGCAATAGAAAGAGGGCTAGTACTGTCTTTATCTATTGTTTTGCCAGCAATTGTAGGCATGATGTGGTTAATGCCAGAAATCATTAAGGTTGCTTTTGAACGTGGTAAATTTACCGCTAGTGCAACAGAGTCTACAGTATTAGTTGCCTATTTATATGCAGGGTCAGTTTTGTTTTTTAGCTTAATAAACGTTATTAATAAGGGTTTTTATTCACGAAACAAAGGAAATTTAATATTAAGAATAAGCTTATTTTCAATTTTGTTAAACATTCTCTTAAATTTCATTTTTATTTCATGGTTAGATTCCTATTTAGGAATTCCATTAGCGTCATCCGTTATGGCTTTTGTATTTTTCACTCTAAATATTATTGTTTTTCAACGAATTGAAGTACGATTTAATTGGAAAACCTTAAGTTTTGAAACGAGTAAAGTAGTTCTCTCTGTCATTGGTATGATTTTTGTTTTAATGATTATAAAACCATATTTTTCACAATGGCATGTAATTCTATATTTATTAATAACAGCAGTTTTAGGAAGTATCACTTACGGTGCCTTATTGGTTCTATTTAAAGGTCAAGCTGTAGGATTATTATTCTCTAAGTTCCGCAGAAAAGGATGATATTATGAAACACCACATGATGAAGTTAGCTTCACCATTTGTTATAGCGCTGACTAAAAAAGTATTGGCAAAATATTATAAAGGAAATATGCCACTTGAAGTATTAAATAATAATGAGAAGATACTAATTTTTGCGCCACATATAGATGATGAGACCATTGGTTTAGGAGGAACTTTAATTCAATATAAAGAATTAAATGCAGAAGTACATGTAGTATTTGTTACTAATGGTGCGAAGAGTAATGGTTCGGAAGATCGGAACAAAATAAGAGAAAAGCGTATATTAGAGATAGAGACAATTCGTAATGATCTAGGGATTAGCAGTATATCCTATCTTGATTATGAAGATGGAGAAGTGCGTAGACAAGCCGACCCTGCTGATTTTACAAACTATATTGAAAAAATGAAACCGAGTCTTATTTATACTACACCATTTATCGATGCTCATTTAGATCATGTCCACACAGCCCATACAGTTGCAGAGGCATTAAAAAAATCGACCCATAAACCTAAATATGTTCTTGAGTATGAGATAAATTGCCCATTTCCACCGAATGTTATAAATAGCTTAGTGGATATTAGTAAGACATATAACAAAAAAGTTGAACTTACAAAAGTGTTTAAATCACAAGTAATCGCTTTTGATGGCTTCCACTTACTAGCATTGCTAAAAGCAAACTTAGCATGTGACAGAAAAGTGAAGGCGGTTGAAGGTTTTATTTCGTCAGCACCAGAAACATTCATTCAGAAATCTGCAAAGTTAAAGGCAGCGAACTTAACGAAATTTGACCATGTCTTTAAACAAGTAAATCGTTCTGTAACATTACTATGGGCAATATTTAAAAGTTATCAAGAAAAAAAACAATATTATAAACTAATACAAAGTAAAGAAAATAAGAAACTGCAGGTGAATAGTTAATGGGGAAATTTAATAATGTTTCATATAAAGTTAGTTGGTTAGCTGTTCTTCTACTTTTTCTAGTTGTAACAGCTTTTCAAGAAAATGTTTTAGGATATTTGCTAGGCATTAGTTTTTTTGTATTTGCTTTATTTAGGCCAAAATATGCAATCTTATTATTATTTATGTATTACCCAATACGTCCGTTTATTATTGAATATGTTAGCAGCTTACGATATGTCGGTGATTTAATTATCTTTGGGGCATTATTAAGAATAATATGGAATGGCCGTACTAACGTTAAGAGCTTAATTAATTTTAAAACTTTTGAATATGGATATTTTGCATTTATTATTATTGGTGCAACATCTGCGATATTAAATGATATTTCAGTAACGATGGTAATTATTCAAATTCGCGCATTCATTTTGCTATACCTTATTTACTATATTGTTAGTCGATTGAAAATTACAAAAGCAGATATTAAGCATTTGCTATGGATTACGATTTGGACAGTAATTGTAATAATAATTCAAGCAATATTTGAAAAGCTTTCTGTTCGAACATTGTTCCTACCTGAATCGTGGCAAACTATGCCATTATCGTCAAAAAATAGAGTTCGAATATACGGCATGTTAGGTAATCCGAATACATTATCAATTTATTTATCATTTGTTTTTTTATTTTTCTTTTATGCAAAGAAGTACATTGCTGGAGCGAATTCAAAGTTATTATCCTTTTTAAACCTATCTGTACTAGGGATAATTATACTAACTTATTCTAGAGGAACTTGGATAGGTATCATAGTCATGCTTGCTGTCTATATCGTCTTAACTAGAAAACTTTATATTTTAAAGGATGTACTAAAGACAGTACTTGTTGCAACACTACTATTTATTATGCCAGTAGTAAGCATTACTTCATATATTGAGAGTAGTGAAGAAGGCACAGAAAAGGTAAAGGAAATTCAAAAATATGATCAAGAAGGAAAATCTGGTTTTGTTGATCGTGTCGGAAAGACGTTCAGTGATGACACAATAACATCTAGTAAAAAGTCAGGTAGATTGTATATTGTGGAAAAAGGATATGAAATTTTTAAAGACTTTCCTATAATCGGCACAGGATTCAGTACGTTTGGTGACTCTGCATCGTTGCGAAGAGTATCACCAATGTATGAAGAATATAATATTGGCTACCAATTTTATTCTGACAATCAATATATCCAAGTTATTGTTCAAACTGGTTTGCTTGGGGTTATTGCATTTGCCGTTTTCTTATTACACATGTTATTCATATATTGGAAACGTAGAAAAGAAAGCTTTTCTGCATTGATGGTTAGTGTGCTACTTTCGGCATTTGTTATGGGCCTTGTTTATAACTTGTGGGAAGCGGATATTTTTGGATTATGCTTCTTTGCATTATTAGCAATATCAGTTCGTTCAAAAGAGGAATTAATGTCACTGCATGCCTCTTTGGTAATGAAATATGATTAGACTATATCGCAGAGGTGATGAAACACAAATTAACGTATTGTTTAAAACGGTGTTTCAAAAAGAGCGTACTGTTGAGGAATGGCGTTGGAAGTATGAGACTTTAGGTGCTAAAGACCCGATTATTGTAGTTTATGAAGAGAATGGAGAAATACTGGGGCATGCAGCTTGTATTATCTTTGAGGATAGTGTAGCAGAACGAGTGGATATTATGGTTCATCCTGAGCATCAAGGAAAAGGTATTTACAAACGAATTGTAAAAAGATTAATAGCGGAAATAGAAATGCGTAACATTAAAAATGTTTATGGTTTTCCTGCAGAAGTTGCCAAAAAGGCATTTATTAAATATGGAGGTGCTACAGATTTAGGTAATATTGCATTATTAGTAGCCCCAATTTTAGTAAGAAAAAATTTTAATTGGCGATCAATAAAGGAAGCAAATTTAGAAAAGTTGGCTTCCTATAATACCGATTTAAATTCTATTCATATTAAAAGAAGTGAAGAGTTCCTTAGAAAAAGGTATGTCAAACATCCGACTAATAAATATTACTTCTATGAAGTAGAAGGTGAAGGATACGCTGTTGTTCGCATTAATGGAAATAAAACGTTTTTAATAGATGTAGTCGGGAATCAACCTAAAAATATCATAAAAGAAGTAAGGAAACGTGTTACCACCCGATTTCTCATAAGTTGGGCAGTTAAGAATAGCGATTTTTATAAAGATTTAAAAGGAGCTAAGCTTTTTCATATAAAAAGTCCTATGCCTATAGTCGTTAGGCAACATAATATTGATCAAACGTGGCATTTGACCCAAGCGGACGTTGACTCATTTTAACGAAACACCCCCCTTCCAAAAGAGGAAGAGGGGTGTTTTCTATTGCCTGAAAGAATTACTTCTTCATTAATACACGTATTAGAAACTTTGGTATTACAATTTGTCTTTTCCAGCGCCACGGTTCTTTAACGAGGCGATAAAGCCATTCTAAACCAAATTTCATAAAGATTTCTGGAGCACGGTTAATTCTGCCAGAAATAACATCGAATGAACCGCCTACTCCTTGAAAGATACTAGGTGAGATCTTATCAAGATGGTCTAATATCCAATACTCCTGCCGAGGACTACCAAGGGCGACAAAGATAATATCAGGATTTCCCTCGTTAATAGTTTCAATGATTTTTGTTTCATCTTTTTCATAACCATCTAAAGTTCCACTAACTTGGAGGTTAGGATATTTTCTAATAAGTTCTTGTTTTGCTTCTTCAGCTATGCCAGGCTTTGCGCCATAAAGGAAAACTTTCTTTCCTCTTTCCGCCGCTTCCTCACATAAGTTCAACATCATATCAATTCCTGTAACACGCTGCTTTATTTTTCCACCTTTAAGCTTTGAAGCTAGCACCACACCGATCCCATCTGGCACTTGATAATCTGCACGATTAAGAAGTTTCTTTAGCTCAGGATCGTCTTGAGCCTTCATAACTTTTTCAGGGTTGATCGCGACAATCATTGATTTCTTCTTTTTATTTATATCAGCAAAAATAGCTTCAATTAGGGCAGAATACGTTAAGTTTGATACATTAACACCTAAATAAGTTTCTTTCATTTCACTCACCTTAATAATTCGTATTATATATTATGATTTAGCATTACCAAGTAATGAAACTTCAAACCCAGCAGCTTCCCATCTCTTATGGTCCAAACAATTTTTTGTATCAAGTATTAATTTTGTGCGCAATGCTTCTGCTACTTCAGCAGGCTCAAAATTTTTAAATTCATTATGGTCCGTTAACACTAAAATCATATCAGCATGAGAAACAGCTTCTTGTAAGTTTTGCGTTTGAGTAGGTAATTGATTTTCAGTAATATGAGGGTCATACGTTGTATAATTAATGCCCTGCTCATCTAAATATTGTAGAACTTGTAATGATGGACTTTCTCTCATATCGTCAATATTACCTTTGAATGCTAGGCCAAAAACAGCTACTCTTCCATGTGAAATGCCTTTATTAACTAATGTTTGTTTAACTTTCTCAGCTGTGAACTTTGGCATATTATCATTCGTTGTTCTTGCCAAATGTATCATTTTAGCTAAATCTGGTTGTAACTCATATAAAAACCAAGGGTCGACAGCTATACAATGTCCACCTACACCAGGGCCTGGAGAGTGAATGTTAACACGAGGGTGATAATTTGCTAATTTAATGGCTTCCCACACGTTAACACCGACATTCTCGCTAATTTTAGCTAGTTCGTTGGCAAAAGCTATATTTATATCACGATAAGTGTTTTCCATTACCTTTACCATTTCTGCAGTAGTTGCATCAGTAAGATGAATTTCACCTTCAACAAAAACTTTATAAAGGTCTCTAGTAGCTTCAGCAGAACGTTTATTAATTCCACCAACAATACGGTCATTTTGAACTAATTCCTTAAACACTTTCCCAGGAATTACTCTTTCTGGGGAGTGAGAAATTAATAGCTCTTCACCAATGACATAACCAGTTTCTTCTAGAACCGGGATCATCACATCTTCAACAGTTCTTGGCGGTACAGTGGATTCTAAAATGATAAGATTATTTGGTTTTACATACGGAACGATTGCTTTTGTTGCAGAACGGACGTATTCTAAGTTAGCAGATTTATCATCACGTATTGGTGAAGGAACGGCAATTATAAATACATCAGCCTCTTCTGGTGTAGTCGATACTGTTAAATTGCCAGTATCTATTGCTGTAATTAACTTTTCTTGCAATCCTTCTTCTTCAATATGAAGTTGTTTATTACTAATAAGCTTAACAGTACGCTCATTTATATCGACCCCATGTACTTTAACTCCATGATTAGCAAACATTACTGCAGTTGGTAATCCGATATATCCTAATCCAACAACACATACTTTATTAAACATAAAAAATTCTTCCCTTCAGTGATCAATTAGATATATAAAAAATTTAATAGATTGTTTAATGAAAATCATAAATATGAAACCTAAAAATACCTTCTTATAGTATAAGCATATGATAATGAAAATACCATTAAAAGAAGTTACTTAATAATTGATTGTAATAGAAAATTATAAATTAATAAAATAATATCAATTAATATTTAATCAATACTATTCGTTATCAGTTCTAAAATTAGTTCCGTAGGGCTAAACAAATATCCTTCTGCAAAATTCGACAATATTTTTAAACATAAGGAAAAGTAGCAGCTTCTGTGGTATATTATTTAAAGGTAAAAAAATGATGATTATAATTTATAAGAGATACTTTGACAGATAGCGACATAAATTGGGCGCCTTGCTATCTTGAGTAAGTGGCGCAACCGACTCTGCTTTAGAGTCATTTTTTTTTGAAATAGTTTAATAATTTAGTTAAAAGAGATACTATGACAGATGGCGATATACTTGGGCGCTTAAGCTATCTTGAGTAAGTAGCGCAACCGACTCTTCTATATAATAGGAGGGCTTAATTTGTATGAATTACTTCAACAGTTAAGAAGTGAAAGTGCATTAACAAAAAATGAATATAAAATTCCTTTTTTACTAGAAAAGTTACGAATGCATGATGAAGCAACATACTTCCATTCTGTGAGAGTGGCAAATATATTAGATGACTTCGCAAAGAGTATAAATATAGAAATTGAAAAACGTAAAATAATAAAAAATTCCGCACTAATACACGATATAGGTAAGATATTCATAAATAGTAACCTTTTACAGAAGCAAGGAAAACTAAGCGAATTAGAGTGGGAAGAATTAAAAAAACATGCATTATATAGTGACTTGATCGTTAAAGAACTCGAAATTGATGACGTTGATTATTCAATGATTTTGCATCATCATGAAAATATAGATGGATCAGGCTATATTGCAGGGCTCAAAAATTATGACATTAGTATGAATGTAAGAATGATACGAATTGTTGATAGTTTTGAAGCAATGACAGCAAAGCGCGCATATGCTAAGGCGATTTCGGTCGAGCTAGCCTTAGAAGAACTAAGTGCGTGCAAACACTTTTACGATCAAGAGTTAGTGACAAAATTTCAAAGCTTTGTACAAGTACAGTAAGAATATCAGAGATAGAGAGTCTATTTCAGACACATAGATCTTTGCACTATTTTAATTACATTATTTTATTTTATTTGCTTTTTATGCCAAAATGAAATCAAACAATAGAACGATGAAGGATGGCGAGAATGGAAGTAGAAGTAACGTTAAAAGTGAAACCTAAATATGAAAAAATGTACAAAAGTGGGTATCCACTTATAACAAAAGATGCTATTAGTAATGTAAATACCTTACAAAAGGAAGGGCAGCTTTTTAAACTGATAGCTGAAGACAATTCTTTTTTAGGAAAAGGTTACTTAGGAAAGCAAAACAAAGGGTATGGCTGGGTTTTAACAAATAATAGGAATGAAATTATTAACCAAGCTTTTTTTGAAAAAAAAATAAAAGATGCGGCTGAAAATCGTAAAGTGTTATTTAATAGTGAAGATACAACAGCATTTCGTCTCTTTAATGCTGAGGGAGATGGAATTGGTGGTTTCACTATTGATTATTATGATGGCTTTTATTTAGTTAACTGGTACAGTGAAGGCATATATAAGTATAAAGAGTATGTATATACCGCACTAACAAAACTAGGACAATATCAAGGGATATATCAAAAGAAGCGATTCAACTCAGGTGGGAAATTTATTGAAGAAGATGGCTTCGTAGAAGGAGAAAGAGCTGAATTTCCTCTTATTGTAAAAGAGAATGGGGTAAATTTTGCGATTTACTTAAATGAAGGGGCAATGGTAGGGGTTTTTCTTGACCAAAGAGAAGTGCGTAAAAAAATTCGAGATACGTATGCAAAAGGAAAGACAGTATTAAATACCTTTTCATACACCGGTGCTTTTTCTGTTTTTGCAGCATTAGGTCGAGCTACCAAAACAACTAGTGTCGACTTAGCTAATCGAAGTTTAAGTAAAACGATTGAACAATTTCAACTGAACGGTATAGACCATGAAAAACAAGATATTATTGTAGAAGACGTCTTCCGTTACTTTAAATATGCAAGTAGAAAACAATTGAAATTCGATTTAGTTATTCTAGATCCACCTAGTTTTGCACGCTCAAAAAAATTCACCTTTAGTGCTTCAAAAGATTATAAAAATCTACTAAAAGAAGCAATTGATATTACAGAGGAGAATGGAGTAATTGTCGCTTCAACGAACTGTGCAACCTTTGATATGAAAAAGTTTAAAGGTTTTATAAAGGCGGCTTTTAAAGAACTACATTTAAATTACTCAATTGAAGAGGAGTACTCTCTGCCAGAAGACTTTAAAACAATGAAGCAATTTAAAGAAGGCAATTATTTAAAAGTTGTCTTTATTAGAAAAGCATAAACTAATTGACAGTAGATTTAAGGAAATTGGTAAGCAGACAATTCTTTGTTTGCTTATTTTTTTGTGGAAATTTGCATAAAAAAAATACAAAAGAGCATGAAAAATAAGTGAGAATGAAGTCGAAATATAACTAATTATTAGAAAATATCAAAAAATATTAAAATATTACAAAAATTTACTAGCTTTTCATTAAATTACTATATATAATAGAATTACAAATAAATATATAGTGGCAAACTACTCGAAAGGGTAAGGGCGCAAAACTATAGGGGCTACAGTACATTTGTTACTATGCCAGCCAGTTGCAAAAAAAAACTGATGGTATAGGAGGAAATGTAAATGAAAAAGATTTTAGTTGTAATGTTTTCCGTTTTACTTATGTTTACTGCTAGTAACACAGCTTTTGCAGGTGAGGTGTCTAATTATCAATTAGCACTGCAATTAATTGATCAGACAAACCAAGATATTGATAACAAAATTAATAAAGGTGTTGAAAAAGCTGATAAGTTACAACAAGAATACTTAGAAGCTATCAAGACTGCTAATGAAAGCGAAATCGAAGAATTAACAGCAAAGTACGAAAATGAATTAACAAAGATTATTGAAGGTGTTTTCTACGAAACACTTAAAATGTCTACCAAAACAATCGGAGAAGCGTATGATTTAGGTGTTCTTGCTGAATGTAGTTGGAAGCTAGTACGTTTTGCTGATAGAGAAGTGCTAATTGATCCAATTACTGTAATTGGTAGAAACTAAAACTCGTATTCAATATTATTTTATATACTATATATTTATTTAATAAATGAAAAGAGTTCTTTAAAATAGAACTCTTTTTTTCTCTTTGCAAAGAGGTGATCGTGTGAAAGGATTTAAAGTTGGGAAAAAGGGTAGTTTTATTGAGAGGGTTAAGTATGATACAAACGAAATTAGTCTATTAAGCCGCGGAGACGGAATAGAAGTTCTCACGCAATCAATAGAAAAAGATAGACTTTTCTTTGTGTATCCTTCAGACAATAAAAATGTATTTGAGTTCTTTTATTTACTTTCCGGAGAAATTCTATGTGAAACAGAAGATGAGAAAATAACATTAGGTACACAAGAGTATTTTTCAATTAAAGAGATAGACGAGCCTATCCATTTTAAAGCATTATCTGACGTTACTATGCTATGGGTAATAACAGAACCAACCTTTGTCCATATAAGTGAAAAAATATCATCTCTAATGGAAATTGTGAAACAGGTAGAAATAAAAGATTGTTACACTGAAAAACATAGTGATAGAGTTGCAAATTATGCAGGAAAAGTCGCTAAGAAAATGAAGTTAAACAAAGAGCAATTAGAGAACTTGATATTTGCATCTTATTTACATGATATCGGGAAAATTAATGTTCCTTCAGAAATATTAAATAAACCTGGCCGTTTAACGGAAGAAGAATATGAAATAATAAAAAAACATCCTGCTGATGGTGCCGAAATGGTCAGAGGGACAAACTACGATGAACTAGTACCAATAATAGAGCAGCACCACGAAAGACTTAATGGAAGCGGCTATCCTTTCGGGTTAAAAGGTGACGAGATATTATTAGAAGCAAAAATTATAGCCGTTTGCGATACATTTGATGCAATGACAGGAGATCGTTCGTACCGAAAAGCGTTTGATCCAGCTTATGCGCTTGATGTAATAAAGAGTTTAATTGGAACGCATTATGAAGAAGAGATTGTTGATATATTTGAAGAAGTTTTAATTGAAGAAGGCTTAATTAGTAAAAACCTTGAAAAGTAATATTCTTTTTAAGGTTTTTTTGTTAATTCAATTAATATTACTATATTTACGTCTAAATGAAGTTAAGGGACTGTTTACATTGCCAAACAACATAACATATAGGAAGTTAAAAGTAGAAGACTTAAATGATGATTTCTTAGCAAGGTTTAAGCGGTATCAAGTTACAAACAAGGTACTAGCTAATAGAGAAAACAGTTTGTATGAAAAAGAGGATTATTTTATTGATGACTGGGATAATGCAAAAAAAGTTAATATCGCTCGAGAAATGCGTAATTGCGTGCTAACTGGTGGAGCAGTTATAGGCGCATTTAGAGAAGAAGAATTAGTTGGTTTTGCAAACATTAATAACAATCACTTTGGGAAAACGCTTGATTATGTAGAGTTGCCATACATCCATGTCTCTAAAAATTACCGTGGGTACAACGTTGGTAAAAGCTTGTTTTATCTTTGTTGTGAAAGCGCAAAAAAATTAGGTGCAAGGAAATTATATATTGGAGCACACCCTTCTATAGAAACGCAAAGTTTTTATAAAGCTATGGGTTGTACATTAGCAAAAGAGATAAATGAAGAAATTTATAATCGCGAACCATTGGATATTCAGTTAGAATATGTTCTTTAATTAAATTAGTAACACAAAAGGGATGCCAAATATTATTGGCATCCCCTTTTTTTAGTCTTCTAGATCACCTAAAACTTTACGATAATAATCTGTTTCAAGTATCCTTTGTGAATAGAAAAATTTACTTTCAACAATAGCGTTCATCCATTCAACATAATCTTCATTAACATCTATGCCCTCATTTGGTGTAAACTTTCCAGTATCGCCATTGTATCTACCTTTATCAGTAATCCAACTACGATTTTTAAATATAACTAGAGGATCAGAATCAGAGAGGATATCTCTCCCCATTAATAGTCTGGAATCGTATTCTAACCCTAACAAGTTTGAAATAGTAGGAATAATATCAAGGCTTGATACAGGCTTGTCAATTGTCATAGGTTGCATTCCTTTTGCAAAGATAATTAAAGGGCTACGGAATAATTCAAAGTTTTTTTCTACTTTATGTCCTAAAAACTCATTAATAGTTTCAAATTCTAATCCATATGGATAATGATCAGCACTCATAACGATTAGTGTATTATCAGCAACGCCAGCTTCCTCAAGGGAGTTTAATAAGAATTCCATCGCCCGGTCAAGTTCCACGTGTGTAGCTATATAAGCCTTTGCTTGTGTAGATAAAGGTAAATGATCGACATGCTCTTTATTTTTTGCTGCCATATTATTTCCGAAGAAATTATATTGCATATGGCCACTCATTGTCATGTAATAAGCGTGAAATGGTTCTTCGTGAATATACTCATCGACAGAAACTTCCATCATTTCTAAGTCAGAAGCAGGCCAAACTCTCCTTACTTTTAGTCCATTACCTATCCCTTTATAATCATAACCCATATTAGGATGTGATAAATCTCTGCGATAATAGTCGTAAGAATGATTATGATAAGCCATTGATTTATAGCCGAGCTTATTTAACTGGTTACCCATAACGAATGGTAAATAGTTTCTATGTGATTCTCTAAAACTCCATGTACCGGCTTTAGGGATTAATCCAGTTGTTGCAACGTACTCCCCGTCTGTTGTACTTACACCCCAAATCGGATTATAGAAGTTTGGGAAATGGTACCCTTCATGTACTAATTTATACAATGTTGGTGTAACTTCCTCATGAACAGCGTAAGGAGAGAACCCTTCTGCTGTTAGGAATACGAGGTTATATCCTGCAAACTTACCTGTGTATTCGTTCTTTGTAGTTGGCGGTACGCTACTAAAATATTCGTGCATTTCTCTAATTGATTTATTCTTTTCATTTTCAATTAATGATGCAAAATCGATTTCCATCGTATTATATTCAATTATTTTTTCTTCTTTTGGTTCAAGGTCGTTTGGTTCACCAACAGGTTCACCTTGTACCGGCTTCATAGCTGGTAAGTATGGGTTTGCAACCTCCAGTTTAGGCGACCATCCTGTTGCTAGCCTTTGTAAATCAATTCGCATTGTAGTAAAGATTCCTAAACGATCTGCTGATAGTATAGGGTTGTTACTTTTATAATATAAGTCATATGCAGTATTCTTATCTTCGCCACTTGCGTGTATAGTAGCAAGGCCAACTAAGTGAAAAACAATAATAGATCCTGCAATTATTCCAACATTTTTTAGAGGTAATCTTTGAAAGGGAATATATTTATTTCCAATGAAACCGATTAAAGTTGCAGGAAGGAAAAAGAGTAAAAACCAATGTAAATTTTGTAGTAACAGGGTCGATATATCTCCCCAAAATTCAAAGACTGCAGTTGAATTTGTAGCGGAATATATACTGTAAAAAGTTCTGAAAAACTTGAAGTATATAAACTGAGTAGAATAAATAAGGCCAGTAAAAACAAGTAATATGATAGCTAAAATATAACTAATCTTCTTAGTAAAGATGCTACAGATAAGAAAAAACAAAGTGGAAATGACAATAATAAATATAAACGATATGAAAGTTCCGGTAGTAAATATATTTATATTAGTTAATGCTCGAAAAATAATCTCCAAGGAAAATATAGAAATAATGAAAAAGATTATTAAGTAATGTGATTTTATTAATGGTTTAATTTTATGAAGCATGTCTTTTCTTCACCCCTTCCTTTCTAATTCTAGTTTAAAATATTAGAATTATCTATATATTTCTTATAAAAAAGAAAACTACTAAACTACTGATATTAATATATCGACAAAGGAAAATATAGTATAATTATACTTATAAATAACAATTATTATTGCAAATAAAAGCATAACGTAAGGAGAAAAAATGAAAAATATTACGCGTTCTTTAATTATATTTTTATTACTTTTATTAGCAGGGTGTAGTACGCATTCAAGTGGGGACTTTGAAGTTATTGATGAAACGGATTCTGCAACGGCAGAAAGTAAACCTGAATTAAATATTAAGATAAAGATTGTACAAAATGAAGCGATATTATTTGTTGATACAGACTTGCTTATTTCTAAAGTCAATTATGGGAAAGAAAGAAAAGCAGGGGAAGGTCACATCCATGTTTATGTAAATAATGGAGAAAAACAAGCAATCACATCATTCAGATACATATTAAAAGAAGTGAAACCTGGAAAAAACGTAGTTCGTGTTTCATTGCATAATAATGACCATACGCCTTATGGAGTTTATGAAGTGCAAGAATTTTATATAGATTAATAAAAATCCGACCACGATAGGATGTAATTTATGTTCAATAGGTTAAGTTTACAGACTAAGATAGTTTTAATGTTTTCAACTGTAATAATTATTCTTGTCTCCGTATCAATAAGCTTTGAAACATTTACATTTAATGACACGGTAAAAAAAACATACATAAGCCAATTAAAGGGAATAACAACTACTATAAATGGGAGGTATGAAGAATCCCGTTCGATTGAAGATGTCCAACAAATATTTGACTACCTTAAACATCGAGAAGTAGACATCCTTCAATTAAACCTTCATGTAAAAAAAGGTGAAAAACATTTAGTTTTAGCATCTACGGAAAGAAATTTAATCGGCACGAATACTCCAGAAGTCTTAGCTTCAACAACAATTGAAGGGAAAACAATGGTTGCTCACATAGAAGATAATGAACAACACCTTGTCCGATTAGTTGCCCCCCTTTTAGAAGATGGCATGACTATTGGTGCTATTGAGTTATACATAGACAATACAAAAGAGTTTCTCGTTGTTAAGGACAGAATTTTATCTATTGCAGTAGTCGGAATATCACTTGGATTAATTATGTTGATAGCATTATGGATAATTATTAAACACTTACTGGTTTTACCGCTTTTCACATTGCGAGAAGCTGCTACTTCCATTCAGGAAGGAAAAGATTATGAAGGGTTAAATCTCAATGCTAGCTATGAGATTAATGAAGTGGCAGATGCTTTTAATAAAATGGTATATAAATTGGAAGATAGATATTTTAAAAGCATTACAGATCCATTAACAGGTACATATAATAGTGCTTTTTTTAAACATAAGTTACAACAACACATACAAACAGCTAATAAATTAAAACAATCTGTTTCTTTACTATTTTGTGATATTGATAATTTTAAAAAGCTAAATGATCATGAAGGACATGTTTATGGTGATAAAGTATTAAAAGACATTGCTCAGTTAATTAAAGATAATGTAAGGTCAGAGGATATTGTTTGCCGTTATGGTGGTGAAGAATTTGTAGTCATTATGCCAAATATAGATGAACGATTAGCTTATAATCAGGCTGAGAAAATAAGAAATCTCGTTGCATTACATGGAAATAACAGTATATTAACACCTATATCAATAAGTATTGGCTTAGCAAGTTATCCTGATGATGCTAATGAACAAGATTTCATTCATCTTGCGGACCAAGCAATGTACACTGCAAAGAGTTTAGGGAAGAACCGTGTTGTAAAAGTTAGTGAAATAGATAAATTGAAAAAGGAAAGTTATAGTAGGAATACTAAAGATAATCAAGGGAATTTGTTAAGAACAATTATCTCATTAACGAAGGCTGTCGAGGCAAAAGACTCCTACACACATAGCCATTCAGAAATGGTGTCAAAATATGCAGGCATATTAGCGAGTAGTATGGGACTTGAAGATGAAGAAGTTAAAAGAATATCTATTGCAGGCTTATTACATGATATTGGAAAAATAGGTATTCCAGATTCGATTTTAAATAAAGAAGGTAAATTAACAGAAGAAGAAATAAAAACTATGAAAACACATCCTGAGTTAGGTTACAACATTCTTGCATTCGTAGATGAATTAGAAGAGGTATTGCCATATGTACTGTATCATCACGAGCGGCCAGATGGAAAAGGTTACCCTGAAGGCATTAAAGGTAACGAAATTCCGCTAGGTGCAAAAATAATATCGGTAGTTGACGCTTTTCATTCAATGACTTCTGCGAGGCCTTATAGAAAACAACCATTAACCGTTCCACTTGCAATAAAGCAATTGAAAAATGGAAAGGGCACACAGTTTGATGAAGAAGTTGTAAACCACTTCTTATCAATAATAAATGAAATATTAAAGCAGACAGATCAAACCCATGCCGGATAATATTTTGTTAATATCATTTTAATAACATATAATATAGTAACAAAATTCTTGAATGATCTTGGCCAGAACTAATAAATTTATTTAATGCATACAATAATTAACTAGAGGATACGAATTATTATTATGTAATTATTTTCTCGCTAGAGGAGGCATAAAAATGGAAAAACTAAGTCACTTATTAAAAAAAATAAATGTTATAAGTACAATAAATGAGAAGGATTTAACAGTAAACGGCATTACATATCATTCACAAAAAGTTACATTGAATGATGTTTTTGTATGTATTAAAGGCTATAAAACTGATGGGCATAAGTATATAAAAAATGCTGTTGAAAATGGAGCGGTTGCTGCTATTGTGGAAGAGTTCCAAGAGGATGTAGAAATACCGCAATACAAGGTTGAAAACAGTAGAATAGCTCTTGCTCAATTAGGAGCATACTTTTATGGTGAACCATCGAAAAAGCTTAAAATGATAGGTATTACAGCTACAAATGGAAAAACAACAACGTCATATATGACAAATGAAATTTTAGAAAATGAAGGACTTAAAACAGGATTAATTGGAACAGTGGCAATAAAAATCGACGAGACTGTCATACCTGCAGAGCTAACAACACCAGAATCACTGGATTTGCAAAACTATTTAAAACAAATGGTCGACCAAAATGTATCCCATGTTACGATGGAAGTCTCTTCAGCTGCACTTGAATTACATAGGGTGGAAAAAGTTGATTATGATATTGTTACTTTTAATAACTTCGGCCGTGAGCATATTGATATGCACGGAACTGTTGAAAAATATTTTGATGCTAAATCAAGTTTAATAAGAAATGCTAGTGAAAGAAGTGTAGCTATTTTAAATTTAGATTGTCCATATTCGTCGTCATTAATAAATAAAACTAAAGCAACAACAATCACTTTCGGTGTGGATAATACTGAAGGTCATTTTTATTGTAAACACTTAGATTTATCAACAGGTAGAGCTAAATTTACTTTCCAAATACTAAAGCCAATTAACGTAAATAACATTGATATTAGCCCTGGAGAGTTTGAAGTAGAGCTAGGTGTACCAGGATTACATTCTGTATATAATGCAATGGTTGCTATTGGAATAAGCCTTTTAAGTGGAGTTTCAGTAACAACGATACAAAACACATTAAAGCAATTTAAAGGGGTAGAAAGAAGATTTGAGTTTGTCTTTGAAGATGGAATTAAAATTATTGATGACCATTTTGCTAACCCTGGTAATATTAATGTGACGTTGCAAACATTGAACTTTATGGAATATGAAAAGTTGCATTTAACTTACGCTATTAGGGGGGAACGTGGTCCTAAAGTAAATAAGGAAAATGCAGAGGCGATTGTCAATTGGGCTAAAAAGCTTAATATTGAGGAAGTTACTGCTACTAGAAGTATTTCTCATGTGACGGATAAAGATAAAGTTACAGAAGAGGAATTAAAAGTGTTTTTAGAAGTAATGGAACAAGCTAATATAAAAGTTAATTTATTTGATGAATTACCTGACGCAACTGCATATTCACTTGCTAATGCTAGTTCTGGAGATTTAATTTTACTTGCAGGTTGCCAAGGGATGGATTATGGTGCAGAAATAATCTTGAAACAAATTGATGAAATGAAAGCAGACGTTAATAAGGTAAATATATTACACCCGTAACATAAGAAAGGCAAGATATCAGTAAGTTTGATATCTTGCCTTTTATTTTTTAGCCGTTAAGCGATTGCTTCAGCTTTTCTTTATTGTCTAGCTTCAGCAATCAACGTCTAGAAAACTTCACACTCTTCATTTCGATAAGTCTACATCGAATAGCTTCACTATTCGTGTATCCTTTATCTTAATCAGAGTGCTCCAGTTTTTACGCCGTTAACCGATTGCTTCAGCTTTTCTTTATTGTCTAGCTTCAGCAATCAACGTCTAGAAAACTTCACACTCTTCATTTCGATAAGTCTACATCGAATAGCTTCACTATTCGTGTATCCTTTATCTTAATCAGAGTGCTCCAGTTTTTACGCCGTTAACCGATTGCTTCAGCTTTTCTTTATTGTCTAGCTTCAGCAATCAACGTCTAGAAAACTTCACACTCTTCATTTCGATAAGTCTACATCGAATAGCTCTACTATTCGTGTATCCTTTATCTTAATCAGAGTGCTCCAGTTTTTACGCCGTTAAGCGATTGCTTCAGCAATCAACGTCTAGAAAACTTCACACTCTTCATTTCGATAAGTCTACATCGAATAGCTTCACTATTCGTGTATCCTTTATCTTAATCAGAGTGCTCCAGTTTTTACGCCGTTAACCGATTGCTTCAGCTTTTCTTTATTGTCTAGCTTCAGCAATCAACGTCTAGAAAACTTCACACTCTTCATTTCGATAAGTCTACATCGAATAGCTTCACTATTCGTGTATCCTTTATCTTAATCAGAGTGCTCCAGTTTTTACGCCGTTAACCGATTGCTTCAGCTTTTCTTTAAAATATTATATATTTTCTTGGGTTTACTCTTTTTTCATATCGACTACTCCAGTCACCTTCAATTAATTCAAAGTGAAGGTGCGGACCAGTTGAATAACCAGTATTACCAACGATACCTAAATGTTGTCCTTGCTCAACCTCTTGCCCTACAGATACGTCAATGCGATCTAAATGCGCATAAGTTGTTGTAAACGTGAATCCTTGAATATTATGAGTAATGAAGACAACATTACCATATCCACCATAATACTCAGCTTTAAAGACTACTCCTCCAGCAGAAGCTACTGCAGACTCCATAAATCCTATTCTTGCAAGGTCAATCCCAGTATGTGTGCCGCCCCAACGAGGACCGTATTCAGATGTAACGCGGCCTTGACTCGGGCGTATGAAAGTTCCCGCAGGAAGTCCACTTCTATCCTCTAATTCTTTTCTTTTCTTTGCTTCTTCTGCCTCTTTACGCTTCTTCTCTTCCCAATTAGCTAGTGCTTTTTCTGTAGCAGCTTTTTCTGCAGCTAGAGTTTCGGCATCTTCTTCTTGTTCCTCTAACATTTGATGTAATTCATCGTGTTTAAGTTGTAATTGAGCCATAAACTCTTCTTTCTCAAAGCGCTGTTGATTAAGTTGTTCGTTTAAAGCTTGTAATTCTATTAACTGCTGCTCTAAGTCATTAAGTTTAGTAGATAAAGAGCTTTTAAGTTCTTGAAGTTGCTCCATTTCTTCTTGATGCCTTTTAATAATAAGCTTGTCCTGTTCAACAATTGTCGTAACAGCACTTACACGATCAAGAAAATCACCGAAACTTTTAGCTCCTAAAATAACATTTAAATAATCAATCGTACCACCATTCTCTTGAATGGAACGCATACGATTTTTAAGTAATTCATCTCGCAATTTAAGTCTCTCAACTAAAATCTCGATATCTTTTTTTAATTCTTCTATTTCTAATTCAATTGCAGCAATTTCAATATTTTTCTCTTCAATATTATTAATAGCTTCTGCAATTTGCATATCTACTCGTCTAATTTCTTGTTCCAAACGAGCATGTGCTTCTTCAATTTCTTTAATCTCTTCTTCAGTTAATTCCATATCATTAGACAAGGAAGCTTGTGCTTCTTTAATTCTCTCTAAGTCTTCTTTTAGTTTATCACCGTCATCTTCAGCATTTATAAGAGTACTGCTAAATGAAAAGGCGATAAATAATAGAGTAACTAGTGTTAAGGTAATAAAAAGTGATTTTTTCAAAATACTGCCTCCTTTTCATGATACTTAAAACTATTAAACTTTTAAAAACTTTCGAACGGATGTTGTGCTTCCCCACATACCAATAAACGCTCCAATTGTCACTAATAACCCAGCAATTTGAAAAGCAAATGGATATAGAGGCAATAATGTGAAAAAAGTACCTTCTAACTTCGGTGCGATACTTTTATAAATGTAATGGTAACTAGTTAAAATAGCAGCTATTGGTAGGATTGAACCTAAAACACCTAAAATTAATCCTTCGATAAAGAAAGGTGCTCTAATGAACCCATTTGTAGCTCCAACTAGTTTCATAATTTCAATTTCTCTTTTTCTAGCAATGATAGTTATTTTAATAGTGTTTGAGATTAAGAACATAGCTGTAAATACGAGAGCAATAATTAAGCCGATTCCTATATTCTTTGCCCATTTAAGAGAGGTAAATAAACTTTCAATAATTTCTTGGCCGTACTTTACATCTGCAACACTATTAAATGTTTCGATTTGGCTAGCAATATAAGCAGTATCCTCTGGAACTTTTGCCTTTACAATAAAGGCGGCATATAAGGGGTTGTCTTGTTCGTATAACTGAAATGATGCACCCTCTTCACCAAAACTTTGAATTAAGTTCTCTAGTTCTTGGTCTTTAGAAGAATAAGTGACACTTTCAACCTCAGCGATTCGCTTAATTTTTGCCTTTAAAGCTGCTTCCTCATCTTCAGTTGCTAGTAAGTCAATATAGGCTTTAATTTGAACATCTTCTTTTACAGAAGTTGATAATTCGTTTAAATTCATCATAATGACAAGAAATGCACCTACTAAAAGTAAAGTGGTTGTAACGGCACTGACAGAGGCAAATGTCATCCAGCCATTTCGACCAATATGCTTAAAGGCTTCACGAGTATGTCTTCCGAATGTTCTAATCTTCATATCCGTAGCCTCCTTTTTGCTCATCTCGAACAATCTTTCCTTTTTCGATAGCTACGACTCGTTTTTTCATTGTATCTACAATTTCCTTATTATGCGTTGCCATAATAATTGTAGTTCCACGATTATTAATTTCGTTTAAAACATTCATAATTTCCCATGAAGTATCAGGGTCAAGGTTTCCAGTAGGCTCGTCCACAATTAGAAGATTTGGGTGGTTAATAATTGCTCTTGCAATTGCTACGCGTTGTTGCTCGCCACCTGATAGTTCATTTGGATAAAAGCGCGCTTTATGTTTCAGTTTAACTAAATCTAAAATATCGAGTACCCGTCTTTTTATATTTCGCTTCGGTTCTTCGATAACTTCTAAAGCAAAAGCGATATTTTCATATACGGTAAGTTTTGATAATAACTTAAAATCTTGAAAGACAACGCCTAAACCTCTCCTTAAAAGAGGAACATTTTTTTCCTTAATCTTAGAGACATCTACACCTTTTATTATAATTGTCCCCTTTGAAGGTTTAATTTCTCTGTATAACATTTTAATAAAAGAGGATTTTCCGGCTCCGCTTGGCCCAACGAGATAAACAAATTCACCTTGCTTAATCTTTATATCAATGCCATTTAGTGCTAAAACACCGTTTGGATATGTTTTATATACCCCATGCATTTCTATCATTATTTCCCACCTCGCCAATTATGTTTTTCCTTGGTGTAAAAACTTTCGATTACTTCTATTAAAAACTGTCTGTCCGAAAATATAATAGTCTGAAAAGCAAATATAGTTTAAAAATGTCGGAAAATTTAATAATAAACAAAAACTGACATATAATCCTATTGTACCACCTACTATTCGGCATTTACAGATAATATATATTAAATTTATATTTCAATTTTAAGGACTTTTGTCGTAAAAAAAAGAAAACAGAACTCTTTTAAGAGCTCTGTCGATAATTTTAATTATTTATTTGTTATACACTTAATAATTCTCGAATTTCTTGTTCAGTTAAGCTAGAGAACATCGTTTCACCTGGGTGAATGATGTTTTCAATTAGTTCCTTTTTCTTCTGTTGTAACGAAAAGATTTTTTCTTCGATCGTTCCGTTTGTAATTAAACGAAAAACTTGGACAACTTTTTTCTGCCCCATTCTATGCGCTCTTCCGGTAGCTTGCTCCTCAACAGCGGGATTCCACCATAAATCATACAAAATAACTGTATCTGCACCAGGTAAATTTAATCCAGTTCCACCAGCTTTTAGGGAGATTAAAAAGATTTCTTTTTCGCCATTGTTAAAGCGTTCGGCAAATTCGACTCGTTTACTAGAAGGAGTATTGCCATCCAAGTAAAAGGGTTCAATTCCTTTATTACTTAGCTGCGTATGAATTATTTTAAGCATGCTAGAAAACTGTGAAAAAATTAGTATCCGTTGCTTATTTTCTAACGCATTATCAACCATATCTAGAAGTTGGTTCATCTTGCCAGATTCTCCTTCATAGTTTTCTATGAAAAGCGATGGGTGACAACATAGTTGACGAAGTCTAGTTAAGCCAGCAAGTATTTTCATGCGATTCTTTTGAAAGCCATTCGTGCTCATTGCTAAGGCAGCTTCACTTTGTATTTTTTCTAAGTAACCAAGATATAATTCTTTTTGCTCTTTCGTTAATTCGGAAGTGTGTACTGTCTCAATTTTATCAGGTAGTTCTTTTAAAACGTCTTTCTTTAATCTGCGCAAAATAAATGGGCGACTCATTCTGGAAATTTGTTGTTGTGAAAGAGAGCCGAACGTTTTTTTGTTCGGGAAGAAACCTGGCAATATTGCATCAAAGATAGACCAAAGTTCATCTAATGAATTTTCAATTGGTGTACCACTTAGTGCGAAACAATTACTTTTTCTAATCGTTTTAATAGCTCTAGCTGTTTTTGTCATATGGTTTTTAATAGCTTGTGCTTCATCTAAAATAAGAGTTGAAAACTCATGCTCATTGTATAGATCAAAGTCTTGGCGTACTAATGGATACGAAGTAATTAACACATCACAGTTCTCAATGTCGTTAATTAAGTTTTCCCGTTCACTTTTACTTCCTTGAATAACTTTCACTTTAAGGTTTGGGGCGAACTTTTTAAACTCGTTTTGCCAATTGTACACTAGTGAGGCAGGTGAAACGACAAGAGATGGTTGCGCGCTTGCGCTATTTTCTTCCCATTTTGCCAAGAGAAAGGCAATCGCTTGCAACGTTTTACCTAGCCCCATATCATCAGCTAAAATGCCTCCAAAATGGTAGTAACTTAATCCACGTAACCATTGATATCCTACAATTTGATAGTCACGTAAGTCAGCATTTAAAGTTTTTGGAAGAGGGTAATTACTTTTGCTTGGTTTCTTTATATCTGCAATTAGTTTTTCAAAAGCTTTATTATAATGGACGCCTCTATTTCTAGAGACTAACTCCTCCACTTGCAGGCTACGATAATTCGGTAACGTTAATTTCCCACTATTAACAGCTTCTGGTGCAATGTTAAGTTCGCGAAATAAATCACCGATTGGATGAAAAGTATCCTCTTCTAATGGTATGTAGCTCCCATCTTGGAGACGATAATATCTTTTTTTCTCAATGATTGACTTAATAATCTGTTGAATGTCATTTTGGTTTACATCCGTAAAGTCAAAGTTTACTTCAAAGTAGTTTGCGTTAGTTTGCAGGTCTAATTGAATTTCTGGCTTTATTTGCTCCCTATTTAATAAAGGGGATACTTCCCCAGTTGAAAATACCGAAACTATTTTTTCGAGCTTAGGTAAAATATCATAAAGAAACGTAAAAATATCATCATCGTCTTCTAAATAGAGGTCAACCCCATTAAACTTAAAAGAAGAAAGTTCGATTAATTTCATTATCTTACGCTCTTTTTTCACATCGCGAATTAAGATTTGTTCTTGATTGCTAATGTTTTCTTCATTAAAAGGTAAAATAATGTCTTCCCCATAATGATATTCGAGTTTAGCAGTAATACGAACGATATCAATCTCCAAAAAGAGCTTGGCCACAAGTGGGGGGTTTGTAATGGAGCTTCTCACTTCTGGAGACATTTCTACATTACAAATCATTTCTAAACTTGGGACAACATGTGAGAGAAATAATCCAATGTCTTCTTGTTTTATCGGAATAGCTGTTGTGCTTTCTAAATCAATACTATTATTTATACGGTGCATGACCTGTTGTTGTTGGTCACTTAACTTGTAAACAGCGTTATCTACTAGCATATAACCATACTTACTCATATATTCGACTAGGCTCGATTTTTGTAATTCCAATAAGTAATTTTCTTCCTCTTGTATTAGAGAGAATGTAAAAGGAAGTTTTTCGCTCGTCCACTTAAAATGGTTAAATTCCTCATCTCCATTTTGTAATTTGCAATTTCTTTCATGTAATAAAGAGATAAGCTCATCAGCAAATAAAGGAGGAAGCGTTATCCCTTTTTGCTTCGTTGATATATTCCATGCAGATCTTGAATTAAAAAAAGTCTCACTTTTATTAATCTTAGCTAATAATTGGAATATTTCTAAGTCTTCCTTATGAAATGAGTGAAGATAAGGATCATAGGAAAATGATTTTGAAAAATAATATTCCTTTTTATTTTCGATATAATCTAATAGTTCCTTTAAGTTTTTCACAACATAAAGTCGTTCAATTCCTATTTTCATCTCTACAGTAAAAAGTGTACCGTTAGCTTGGTTATAATCAGGTTTTAAGCTATATTCAACTTTTATAGGTTCCCCAATCGTTGAAGTAGTTGATTCAAAGTCATCTTCAGCAAAAAGGTCAATTAAGTTCGTCGAAAGTTGACTTAATGAATCTTCGCTTTTTATCTGTTGCTCTTCTTTACCATCACTAAAAAGAGGTGTATTTGTTTCACTCACTTTTAGCTTATTTACAGTCGACTTTTCTCCTAATTTATTTGCAATTTCTAATAGTACTGCTACACAATGCTTACATGATTGATATTCCTCATATGCAGAGCACGTGCAGTTGTAGAAAAATTCATCCTCAAAGATATCTACTTCTACGTTATATAATTTACTTCCGGCAACTTTTGCTGTCCAATGACCATCTTTTTCAGAATTAGATAGCTGTTCAACACGGAATTGGTGATAATATTGGAGTCCTCTTCGGTAAAACGAATCTGGGAACATGTTCTTAATTATTTCGATACTTAACATTTTTAAGACAGTCCTTTTTTCTTTGGCTTTAATTACTTGGTTTTGGTTATTTACAGAAAAAATGCTTTACTAAACATTATACCTTAATGAATGAATCAACAAAAATTTGCAAGAACATCATTATTTACGCTTAATAACTCTTCTACATAGTATGCTACAATCCTTGTTATTTCTCCTTTGGGTAGGAAAGAAGAAGTTTAATGTATAATATTAGTTAATAATGTGAAGGAGGTTAAGGTGTGAAGGAGTATATTGAACAGCATAAAGAAAGTTTTCTAGAGCAATTAAAAGAGTTACTAAGAATTCCGAGTATTTCTGCGCTACCGGAACATAAGGAAGATGTACAAGCTGCAGCAAGTTGGTTGGCAAAATCACTTGAAGACATTGGAATGGAAAATATCGAAATAATCCAAACAAAAGGTCACCCGATATTATATGCCGATTGGCTTCATGCAGAAGAAAAGCCAACTGTGTTGATTTACGGTCATTATGATGTACAGCCAATAGACCCACTTGAATTATGGGAAACACCACCTTTTGAGCCTACTATTAGGGACGAAAAAATTTATGCAAGAGGTGCGACAGATGATAAAGGACAAATGTTTCTTTATTTAAAAGCAATTGAATTATTAATGAAAAAACACGGAACTTTACCTGTAAATATTAAATTTTGCATTGAAGGTGAAGAGGAAATAGCAAGCCCTAATCTACCGCCTTATATAGATAAAAATAAAGAAAAATTAGCAGCAGACGCAGTTTTAATATCTGATACGTCACTTATCGATAAAGGTCAACCAGCTATTTGTACATCCTTACGTGGAGCGCTAGCGATGGAGTTGAAAGTTAGAACAGCAAACACTGATCTCCATTCAGGATCATATGGTGGAGCTGTCCCTAATGCTGTACATAGCATCGTAAAAATACTTGATACCTTTCATGATGAAAACGGAAAAATAGCCGTGCAAGATTTTTATGAAGGCGTTCCAACTCCGGCAGATACAATTAAAGAAGAAGTAGCTCAAATACCTTTCAATGAAGTGAAAATGAAACAAGAATTAGGTATAGAGGATTTCTTTGGTGAAGTAGGATATACACCTGCAGAACAAGTGAGCATTCGTCCAACACTTGAAATAAATGGTTTAGTTGGTGGCTTTCACGGTGAAGGTTTTAAGACGGTTATTCCATGTGAATCAAGTGCTAAAATTTCCTGTAGATTAGTAGGAGATCAAAAGCCAGATAAGGTTTATGAGTATATTGAAAGACACATTACAAAAAATTCACCAATAGGTGCAAAAGTAGAGCTTAAGAAACTAATTACTGGAGACCCTGTTTCTTTAGACTCTAATGACCCAATGATTCAAAAAGCAGCGGATGCATATGAGAAAGTGTATGGTGTAAGGCCGCTATATCCTAAAGCAGGTGGCTCTATACCGATTGTGGAAGTATTTTATAGAGTATTAAACACGCCAGTAGTGTTAATGGGATTCGGCTTACCTAATGAGAATATACACGCTCCAAATGAGCACTTCCATTTAGAGAACTTTTCAAAAGGTATAGAAACAATTTGTGAGTATTTCCAAACATTATAATACTATATTTTAAAGCCTCCTAACTTAGGAGGCTTTTGTTTGACGTGCCTGACGAATGTTATAATGAGAGTTCTACTTAAGCAATGTGTTTCTTAGCATAAAAATGTTTTCCATAAAGGTTCAAATGTATACAAACTTGAAGTGTCGAAAATTATAAAACTAAACATACTAAAGAAAAGAATGAGGACCTTAGATGAATAATAAGTTTACGGATTTTAATTTAAGTGAAGAAATAGTCAAAGCGCTAGCAAGTTTGCGTTACGAAGAGGCAACAGAAGTACAAGCGAAAGTAATTCCTAGCGCTTTATTAAAGAAAGACCTTGTCGTAAAATCACAAACTGGAAGTGGAAAAACTGCATCATTTGGTATTCCAATTTGTGAGTTAGTAAAGTGGGAAGAAAATAAGCCCCAAGCAATAATATTAACACCGACAAGAGAACTTGCTGTCCAAGTACAGGAAGATATTTCAAATATCGGAAGATTTAAACGTATAAAAGCTACTGCCCTCTATGGGAAAAGTCCGTTTGCAAAACAAAAATTAGAGTTGAAACAGAAGACCCATGTTGTTGTAGGTACTCCTGGGCGAGTACTAGACCACATTGAAAAAGGAACATTACACGTAGACCACTTGGACTTTCTTGTCTTAGATGAAGCGGACGAGATGCTTAATATGGGATTCATTGAACAAGTGGAAGCAATCATTCAAAAGTTACCTAAAGATAGAGTGACGCTTACTTTTTCAGCAACATTGCCAGAGGATGTTGAGAACCTTTGCTATAAGTATATGCAAAAGCCAACTAATATCGAAATTAAAGCAACTGGTATTACTACCGAGAATATTGAGCACGTTTTAATTAAAGTGAATGAAGAGGATAAACTGAACATTCTTCAAGATGTTACAACGGTCGAAAATCCAGAAAGTTGTATTATTTTTTGCCGAACGCAAGAAAAAGTAGACACGTTGGTTGATCAACTAGATGAGTTGCATTATCCTGTCGATAAAATCCATGGTGGGATGGTACAAGAAGATCGCTTTGACGTAATGAATGATTTTAAAAGAGGAGAATTCCGATATTTAGTTGCTACAGATGTTGCGGCAAGAGGAATTGATATAGAAAATATTTCTCATGTCATTAATTTTGATATCCCACTTGAAAAAGAAAGCTATGTTCATCGTACAGGACGAACTGGTCGTGCTGGTAATGCCGGTAAAGCAATCACGTTTGCTACACCTAGAGAAGATAAGTATATAAAAGAGATTGAGGGATATATTGGCTTTGAAATCCCTGAGGAAATGCCTCCCGCAAAAGATGAAGTGTTTAAATTAAGAGAAGAATTCGAAAGAAAACTAAATGAAAAGCCTGAAATAAAAGAAGACAAAAGTAGTAATCTAAATAAAGGAATTATGAAACTTTATTTCAATGGAGGTAAAAAGAAAAAAATAAGAGCGGTAGATTTTGTAGGCACAATTGCCAAAATTGAAGGTATATCAGCAGCTGATATCGGAATCATTACAATTCAAGAAAACCATTCCTATGTGGAAATATTAAATGGTAAAGGTCCGCTTGTGTTAAAAACTATGAAAAAGACGACGATTAAGGGAAAACAATTAAAGGTTCATGAAGCTAAAAAATAATTGCTTTAAATATTTTTAATAAAAATTAGTAAGCGCTTATGATAGAATATTTTCTAGAGATATAACTTAATACATATTAAAACTGATAGAAGGAGTTATGAGATTATGGAGAAGATATTTATCTTCGGGCATAAAAACCCAGATACGGATACAATTTGTTCAGCAATTGCCTATGCGGACTTAAAGAAGGAACTAGGTATGAACGTTGAACCTATTCGCTTAGGAGAAGTAAATGGAGAAACACAATATGCATTAGATACATTTAATTTTGAGCAGCCGCGTTTAGTGGAAGAAGTTTCAAAAGAAGTTAAAGAAGTAATTTTAGTTGATCATAATGAACGTCAGCAAAGTGCCAATGATATTGAAAATGTAAAAGTTTTAGAAGTAATTGATCATCACCGTATTGCTAACTTTGAAACGAGTGATCCTCTTTACTACCGTTGTGAGCCAGTAGGTTGTACAGCAACAATATTAAATAAAATGTATAAAGAAAATGGCGTAACAATTAAAAAAGAGATTGCAGGATTAATGCTATCAGCGATTATTTCCGACTCACTTTTGTTTAAATCACCTACATGTACAGAGCAAGACGTTGCTGCTGCACATGAACTAGCTGAAATTGCTGGTGTGGATGCTGAAAGTTATGGACTTGATATGCTCAAAGCTGGAGCGGATTTAAGTGATAAAACAATCGAACAGCTGCTTACACTTGATGCAAAAGACTTCTCGATTGGGAATTACAAAGTAGAAGTAGGCCAAGTTAATACAGTTGATACAAATGATATACTATCAAAGCAGGGTGAGTTCGAAGCGGCTATTAGTTCTCGCATCGATGAAAGAGGCTTAGATTTATTCTTATTCGTTGTGACTGACATCTTAAACAATGATTCTGTAGCACTTGCTTTAGGCAATCAAGCTGAAGGCGTTGAACGAGCATTTAACGTAAAGCTTGAAAATAATACGGCTTTATTAAAAGGCGTCGTTTCACGAAAAAAACAAGTAGTTCCTTATTTAACAGAGGCTTTAACAAAATAGCAACAATATAAATAAAGCTGATTCTTTGAGTGATATGCTCGAATGGATCAGTTTTTTTATGTTTTTTTTATAAGGTGTTGATTACTAGTCACACTAATAAGTTTAACTAGTAAGAGACTATGAATTACATGGCATGTCATGTTTGACTTTCTCATAGTAATAGGAAAGAAGGGGATTATTGGGACAAGTAACCAAATATACTCTTCTAATACTATTACAAAAAAGGAGGAAAAATGTAATGAGCACAAACGTTTCAAGTGTTTCAAAAGGCTCTCAGCCTGCTACTCGTAATGCACTGCATGTAGTAAAGTTTTTCTGTTTAAGTGCAATCGGTATTTTTATGTTTTTTATTCCTATTACTATTAACGAAAAGTCTTCTATTCCACTTGATCATCTTGTCACATACGTAAAAACTTCCCTTCCCACTGTGGTCCCATATTATGCTTTACTTGTAATTATCTTAGGTGCAATTTATCCATTTGTAACGAAAACATGGAATAAAGACAAAGTAACAATTACTTTCTCAATGTTTAAAGTGTTAGGGTTACTTTCTTCTATTCTAATTTTATTTGAATTAGGACCTGCATGGTTAATGGCGGCTGGAATGGGACCATTTTTATTCGAAAAACTCGTTATTCCTGTTGGAATATTAGTTCCAATTGGTGCTATTTTCTTAGCGTTATTGGTAGGATATGGTTTACTAGAGTTGTTAGGAGTTATTTTACAACCAGTCATGCGTCCAATTTGGAAGACACCAGGAAGGTCAGCAATTGATGCAGTTGCTTCCTTTGTAGGAAGTTATTCGATTGGACTATTAATTACAAATCGTGTGTTTAAGGAAGGCAAGTATACAGTAAAAGAAGCGACGATTATTGCAACAGGTTTTTCAACGGTATCGGCGACTTTTATGATTGTTGTAGCAAAAACTTTAGGATTAATGGAGCACTGGAATGCCTACTTCTGGAGTACGCTAGCAATAACTTTTATCGTTACGGCAATTACAGTTCGAATTTGGCCATTAAATAAAGTTAGCGAAGAGTATATAAACGGCGGAAAAGGTCAACCGGAAGAGGTTATTAAAGAAAAACGTTTTGCGCGAGCGTGGGAAAGTGCAATGGAAGCAGTGAAAAATACACCAAAGCTCCATAAAAATATATGGATAAATTTAAAAGATGGCTTTATTATGACAATGAGTATTTTACCATCTATTATGTCAATTGGATTATTAGGTTTAGTAATTGCAGAATACACACCAATTTTTGATATTATAGGTTATATTTTCTACCCGTTTACTGCATTTTTACCTGAACCAATGCTTGCTGCTAAAGCTGCTGCTGTTGAAATTGCCGAGATGTTCTTACCAGCGTTATTAGTTGCTAATGCTTCAATGGTAACGAAATATGTCATAGGTGTAGTTTCGGTATCAGCAATCTTGTTCTTCTCAGCATTAATTCCTTGTATTTTATCTACAGACATTCCTGTTAGTATTCCTAAGTTACTAGTGATTTGGGTAGAAAGGACTATTTTAACGCTAATTATAGCAACACCAATTGCATATTGGTTATTTTAGTTGTAAAAAAAGTTGAAGGAAAGTTGTCTTGATTTAGCTTTCCTTCAACCCTTCTCTTAATAATTTCTCCATTTCGTCTGCTGGTATAGGTTTACTATAATAAAACCCTTGTGCCTCATTGCAGCCTTCTTCTTTTAGAAAGAGGGATTGCCCCTCGGTCTCCACTCCTTCAGCAACTACCGTTAACCCTAAACTTCTTGCAATTGTAATAATAGCTCGCGTGATTGCTTGATCTTGAATGTTAGTTTCTATATCAAGAATGAAAGAACGGTCTATTTTCAATATAGATAATGGAAGTTGTTTTAAATAATTTAATGAAGAGTAACCAGTTCCAAAGTCATCAAGCGCAATTTTAACACCTAACTGTTTTAATAAAGTTAATTTTTCGATGGTTTGCGATAGAAACTTTATTGCTATTCCCTCTGTTATTTCTAAGCTTAGAAGATGGTTAGGTATATTCGTTGATTTTAATGTTTGTTGTACTTCCTCGATTAAATCCTCTTGTAAAAATTGACAAGGGGAAAGGTTAACGCACATAATAATAGGTTTTAACCCTAGGTTTAACCACTTACTTAATTGTTGACATGATGACTCTAAAACGAATTTACCGATATCATCCATTAAATTAACTTCCTCAGCTATTGGAATAAATTCGGACGGGGGAATAAATCCGTACTCATCATCCCACCAACGTAGCAATGCTTCGGCACCTATAATTTCATTAGAGTGCAGGTCCACTTTCGGCTGATAATAGATCATGAACTTTTGTTTTCTAATTGCCTCTCGTAGTTTCATTTCTAAAAGAAATTTGTTGTTAATTAACTCGTTTAACTCTTCAGAATAAAAATGAAATCTATTTTTACCTAACCTTTTTGAGTAGTTCATTGCTGCACTAGCTTTTTTTATTGCATCATTTAAGTTTCCTTGTAAGTGAGTAAAAAGGTGAATACCAACACTATAGGTGATATTAATTTTCTGTTCTTCAATTTCAAACTCATTGGACCTATTGTTAATGATTCGTGCTGCCTCATTTTCAACAGCGCGTTTAGTAGTATTTTCAAAAATAATAATAAACTCGTCTCCACCAATTCTTGCTATAAATTGCTTAGGAAAGAGCTTTGTTAATGAATTTGCAACTTTTATTATTAACTCATCGCCAGCATGATGACCAAATGTATCGTTAATGTCTTTAAAGCGATCAACATCAATGAATAACAAAGCAAAAAGCTCATCTTGACTACTATTACTTACTAAATTAGTAAAAAAGGTTTCTAAATGCCACCTGTTAGGTAAATTTGTTAAAAAGTCGTGAAATGCCATATGTCTAGTTTTTATTTCAAGTGCTTCATTTTCCGTAATGTCTTTTGCAATTCCGTAAACGCCATTTATTTTACCTTCAACTAACATAGGAATATTTGTAATATTAACTTTTAATAGTTCGCCACTTTTATGGATGATATGGACCGTGTAATTTTGTGGGATTCCATTTATTGCTTTAATAAAGTTATCTTCTGTTTTAGTTAAATCTTCTTGGTAAATTAAAGGTCTGAAAGGCTTACCGATAAGTTCTTCCGTACTATATCCAGTCAACTTGGCTGAGGCTGGATTTGCTGACATAAAGTTGCCATTTAAATCAATTTTATAAATTGCATCAGGGTGATATTCAAAAAAAGATTTATATTCTTCCTTCTGGTAATCTAACTCCTTTTTTAAGTTCATCTCAATCGTCATATCTTTAGCAATACCGTATATTCCTGAAATACTCCCGTCGATAAGTAAAGGTACAGCTGTAACATGTAAATATTTAATTTCACCACTTGGGAAAGGAATGTGAATGCCTAATTCTTTTGTTTGGCCTAAAAGAACTTGTTGAAATTTAACTTTACCAAAATGTTGATTGTCTTTGCCGATAAATTGAAAAAAGGATTGACCAATAATTTCTTCCTTTTCAAACCCGGGAAATAGTTTATTTATGTCGATTATGTCACCTAGAGCATCAATAACAAAAATATAATCAGGATAATTATGAAAGACATCAAAAAAACTACCTAATTGCTGTTTTAAATGATTTTTAAGTTCCTTACCGTATAAAATACTATCACCTTCTTGCGAGGAGCTATTTAAAAGTAGTTTTAGCAATATAAGGTAAACTATTCAGTTGTAGCAAAAACAAGATTAACAAGACTCCTCCTTTAGGCGGAGGATAAATCATTCTAAAGATTATATACGAAAGTTAGAATTTTCTTTACAATGAGTTTATAACTACTCATGTGGAGGTTAAGTCAATGTCTAATCCCGAAACGGCACCAGCTAAAGGTAACTTATTGTTAGAAGAAGCACAGGCATCTATATTTAAAAATAAAAACTTCTTATTGTTATGGGGGGCAGCATTATTATCAAGCTTTGGCATATCGTTTTTTCTATTTTCACAAAGTTGGTATGTGGTGCAAGTGCTTAACCTAGAAGCATCATTAGGTTTAATTTTTATCGCATCAAGTATTCCAAGGTTATTATTTATGGTTATAAGTGGGACAATTGCTGACCGGTATAGCAAAACGAAAATAATGTTTATATCTGATTTTTCACGGAGTGTTCTTTTAATAGGGTTAGTTGCCTGGTTCTTCTTTGGCGAGATAACATTGTGGACATTTGTCGTTATTGCCTTCTTTTTTGGCATTTTGGATGCATTCTTTTGGGCAGCAAGTGGAGCGATTCTTCCTACCATTATTAAAAGTGAAAATTTAACTAGAGGTAATTCAATTATTCAAATGACGAGTCAATCTTCATTTATTGTTGCTCCGATGATTGCAGGCCTCATTATTGCATTTGGAAACTATGAAGTTGTTTTTGGAACAACTGCGGTTATGTTATTCATTGCGAGTATATTAATATCATTTATGAAAGTTTCAAAAGCATCAGCTAAAAATGAAACAGAAGGTCAATCTTTTTGGGAAACATTCAAAGAAGGAATTTCCTATGTGAAAAATTCTCGATTATTAACACTAGTTATATTAACGACAGTTTTTATGAACCTTTTTATAGTTGGACCAATGACAATGGGTCTTCCGTTATTTGTTAAAAACATATTACAAGGTGATGCATTGGCTTTTAGCTTACTTGAAGCAGGCTTAGCTGTTGGGATGTTAGTAGGTTCTATTGTAGTCGCTGTATTAAATTTAAGTAGAAAAAGAGGTCTGATTGGATTAACCCTTCTTATTATCGGTGGCATGCTGTTTATTGGCGTAAGTTTCACCACACAACTATGGGTCAGTATGATTATATTGGGGTTATTTGGCGCTTGTTTGTCAGGATCAAATATTCCAACAGTTTCAGCAATTCAAAGTGTTATTGAAGAAAAAGTTTTAGGGAGGGTAATGGGTCTAATTTCACTAGCTTCAATGGGATTAATACCAGTCTCCTTTGCTATAACTTCCTTTGTGCTATCATTAGGAATTTCAATTCATATTATTATGGCTGTAGGTGCTGCTTTAGTAGTCGTATATTCAACCTTTGTTTTAATTTCGTTTAAAGAGTTAAGAGAATTAAATTAATAGATTATGTACTAAAAGATCCATGTGAATTTAATAGTCAGAGAAATGGGGAAAAAGATGAAACATCCATTGGAAAAAATAGATAATGCCTTGATAAATAGTGGATTTCAACCTTTAAAAGATGGAAGTGAAGTGTCCTATTTAGGTGAAGGTGCATGGCATGATGCGTATTTGCTAACTTTACGTTCGAATGAAAAGTTTGTTTTAAGGTTTCCAAAAGTGATTTCAGTTTACGGAGATAAAGTGGAATTTTGTGAGAAGACTGTTCATGCTGAATACGGAGGCACGAAAAAATATTATGAGTTAGCAAATAAGGTAAGAAGTGGCGTATGTCCAGAATTTTTCACGTATCATGCAGAAGAAAATAACACGTATACGCTCGAGACATATAAAGGGAGCACTGTCGATCTGTCTAGTCTAACTAATGAAGATGCCTTTGATCTAGGTTTTCAGACAGGAGAGCTATTTAGAGGTATGCATGAATTAGATCATGGTTTGCAAGGATTTGGATATCTATCTTGGAATGGAAGTGAGATAGAAGGTCAACTAAAAACAGATGTATCTACTTCGATGGAAGAGGAAAATGATGAACTTATTTCTGATTATGAAGCATTATGTAATTGGGATAAAAGATTTAAAGAAAATGGTTTGCAGGAAAAGCACTTAGAATGTCTGAAGGAAAGAACAATTGATGCACGTACAGTAGCTTTTACAAATCAAGATTGTTCCCCTGAAAATTTATTGTTTAATAGTGGAAAATTGGCTGTTATTGATCCATTGCCAATATTGTATGATGGAAATTCCCTAGCAGGAAATGTAATGAATTGTTATGAAGCCATTTTCCCTACATTTTATAATACGAAAAGATATGAAAAACATCGGTTTCATCAATATAATATCGAATTAAATCAAGTTGCAGACGGGTTTTTAGAAGGATATTCTGGAGGAAGTATTGATATAAAAAGGGCGGTCCGAAAAGAACAGTTTCTCAAGTTAGCAAACTTATGTTTTGATCATTATCAACTAATTTCTGGTGAATTATCAAAAAGCATGGAAATTCGCTTTGGCACGAAAGATGAGATGGTAGAAAGATTACCTGCTTTAATAAAAATGTTGAAGAATATAGATATTTCGTAAAGTTTTTATCCTCATCAGGGTATCTTATTAAACGACAAACTATTCTAATAAGATTCTAATAGTTGAAACTTTATTAAATTGTAGATAGACTTAAATAATGTCGTATTTTGTATAAGGTATCCAAATTACAATTTAGGAGGAAGATGCATGTCTTTAACAAAAAAGATATTATTGGGGATGTTCTTAGGAATAGTAGTAGGAGTAGCTCTTAATCCATTTCCAGAAGTATTTGAAGGGATAAATAATTACATACTATATCCATTAGGGAAAATCTTTGTTAATTTAATTAAAATGCTAGTTGTACCGATTGTAGTGGTTTCTCTCATACTCGGAACAGCAGGAATTAGTGATCCGAAAAAGTTGGGCAGAATAGGGTTTAAAACGATTGCATTCTTTTTAATCACAACAACGATTGCTCTAGTTTTAGCGATAGGAATTGCATCTGTTATTCAACCTGGTGCAGGAGACTTTAAGCTGGATGGTGCAACTTTTGAAGGAAGAGAAGCACCACCGGTAATTGATACGCTAATAAATATTATCCCAGCTAATCCATTCGGTGCAATGGTTGAAGGGAAAATGCTTCAAATTATTGCGTTTTCGATTTTCATTGGCTTTGGAATGGCTCGTCTAGGAGAAAAAGTAAATCTAGTGTTACGATTTGTTGAGCAATTAAATGAAGTTTTAATGTATTTAGTACAAGCAATCATGAAATTTGCTCCATATGGTGCTTTTGCATTAATTGCAACTGCAATCGGAAGTCAGGGAATAGATGCCATTTCGGCAATGGGTAAATATATGTTTGTAGTAGTCTTAGTCTTATTTATTCACTTAGTTTTCACTTATGGCTCTGCAGTTTCCTTATTGGGCAAATTCAATCCAGTGAAATTTATTAAAGGGTTTTACCCTGCAATGATTGTTGCTTTTAGTACTTCTAGTAGTTCAGCAACATTACCTGTATCTATGAAAACTGCTCAAAACAATTTAAAGGTTCCTAAAAGTATTAGTGGATTTGTTCAACCGTTAGGAGCAACAATTAATATGGATGGAACGGCTATTATGCAAGGGGTAGCAACCATATTTATTGCACAAGTATATGGCGTGGAATTAGGCTTAAGTGCTTTATTAACAGTAGTTTTGACGGCGACATTAGCAAGTATCGGTACAGCAGGTGTCCCTGGTGTCGGCTTAATTATGCTTTCGATGGTTTTAACATCCGTTGGTTTACCAGTTGAGGCTATCGCACTTGTATTAGGAGTTGACCGTATTTTGGATATGACACGTACGGCAGTTAATATAACAGGAGATGCAGCATGTGCTGTCATCATTTCAAAGTCTGAAAAGGCGTAAGTAAATATAAACTAACCTTGAAAAAATAACCTTATCTTTATAGATTAGGTTATTTTTTTACCCGCAAAGTAAACAAAATTACTTTTAGAAGTAAAATTAATTGCTTTATTAAGTAATTTTTATTACTCTCAAAGATAAGGGGAAATAAAACAAAAGGATAAGGAGCTGGAGATTATGTTAGAAACAGGCATTAAAGTGATCGATGTTTTTGCTCCAATAACAAAAGGTGAAACTGTGAGAATATTTGCGCGCTCTGGGATGGGTCAGGTAGTTGTTCTTTTAGAACTAATTTTTCGTATGAAAAAGGAAGGGTTTCTTACTGTCTTATTGAAATCTGAAGGGAATTACGCTGAATTTATCGAGATAGAAAAGGAAGTTGATTATGTTTGCCAGAACCGTGCAGAAGTAATGTCAATTTTAAAAGAGAGTGGCGCAGAGAAGGAAGTATTACTTTTTACAGGGCTTGCAAATAGTGTTTGGGTTGAAACTAATGAAAGTCTACAAGAAATGGCGGTTCACTCACTTACAACAATATATATAGACTTAGATGGGAATTCTCAACAAGCTAAACGGTCTTCGTTAACTGAGTGGCATTTTGATGCAACGTTAGCACAAAGATATATATATCCTGCAATTGACCCGGTTAAATCATATGCCACGGAAATGCCTAGTCATTTATTAAATAAAGAGCAACTATTAGTAATAGAGCAAGCACATAAGATACTTAGTCTTTACCAAGAACTGCGATTAAAGGTAAGTACTCAAGGTATAACAAAATTTACTGGAGAAGACGACAAAATTTTTAAACGCGGTGAAAGAATTGAAGCGTACTTAACACAGCCTTTCTTTGTAGCGGAAACTTTTACTGGGCAAAAGGGAGTGTTTGTGCCATTAAAGAAAGTCCTAATAGATATGAAGCGAATTATTGATGGTGTAGAAGACAAAAGGGAAGTAGAGAAATTGAAGTTTATAGGATCTTTATAATTAATGAGAAGGATGTTTCTAAAGAAGCATTCTTTTTTTGTAGTGACATAAAATTACAGGTGAAAAATAATAGAAATATAGCTTGTTTTACTGTATAGTAAAAACCATACTTTTTAATTAGTCAGAAAAATAAAAAAATACAACTTGGAGTGAGCACCTGTGATTGAGGAAATAAGATTAATAATTGAAGTTATTCATGAATGGATTAATGGTCAAAACAGTTTTTGGTGGGGAAATGTATTGATCCCACTATTATTGGGATTAGGGCTTTATTTTTCATATCGCACTAAATTTGTTCAATTTAGATTAATTGGTGAAATGTTCCGTTTGTTAACTGACAAGGCGCTTGTAACAGCAAATGGTACTAAAGGTGTATCGTCCTTCCAGTCATTTTGTATTGGGGCAGCGACGCGTATAGGTACTGGGAATTTAGCAGGAGTAGCAATTGCTATAACAGCCGGGGGGCCAGGTGCTGTTTTTTGGATGTGGATTGTAGCGTTACTTGGAGGAGCAACTAGTTTTATTGAAAGTACTTTAGCACAAGTTTATAAAGTAAAAGATAAAGATGGTTTCAAAGGTGGACCAGCTTACTATATGCAAAAAGCACTTAAAGCAAAATGGTTAGGTATATTATTCGCTTTTTTCACAGTGTTATCTTTCGGATTAGTTTTTAATGCGGTTCAAGCAAATACAATATCTTCCGCTTATAATACTGCTTTTGGAATCGATGAAAAGGTAATGGGTATCGGAGTTGCAATATTAACTGGACTCGTTATTTTCGGTGGTGTAAAGCGAATTGCTAAAGTGTCAGAGATTGTCGTGCCATTTATGGCTTTGTTTTACTTATTAATTGGTTTATTTGTAATTATTACGAATATAACAGAAATTCCAGCGGTTTTAAGCTTAATCATTAAAAGTGCATTCGGTTTAGAAGAAGTTGTAGGTGGTACTATCGGTGCGGCTGTTATGAACGGCGTCAGACGAGGTTTATTCTCTAATGAAGCTGGTATGGGTAGTGCACCGAATGCTGCAGCTACAGCAGTTGTAAGCCATCCTGCAAAACAAGGGCTTATTCAGACATTAGGAGTATTTGTTGATACATTATTCGTTTGTAGTGCTACTGCATTTATTATCTTATTAGGATATGGTAGTGGCATGGAAGGGTTAGACGGTATTGCCTTGCTGCAAGGAACGTTAACCTCTCACGTAGGGTCTTGGGCAAACGGATTTATAGCCATATCTATTTTGCTATTTGCTTTTAGTTCAATTATCGGAAGTTATTATTATGGTGAAACGAATATTAGTTTTATTAATAACAACAATAAGTTACTTTTAACGTATCGAGTTGCAGTAATTGCAATTGTATTATGGGGTGCTACTGCAAAGTTACAAATTGTTTGGGACCTTGCGGATTTATCAATGGCGTTTATGGCGATTATAAACTTAATAGCAATCGCACTTTTGGGAAATATTGCCTTCAAAGTATTACAAGACTACATGAAGCAAAGAAAAGCTGGAAAAGACCCTGTCTTTTATGCTGACAGTATTGAAGGGCTAGAAAATGTAGAAGCTTGGGAACCAAAAGGACAAAAAGAAAATTAATAAGTAAACATCAAAAAAGCAACCACATTTGCCATTTCTTGGGACAAAGTGGTTGTTTTATTTTTTTGCAGATTCGTATAAGAAAGACTCGCCGTCCATAAAAAATCGAGGGTCATATATTCCTATTTGATCATTAGAATCTTTAATAATAACAAACGGTGCCCACTCCATTAAAACCTTCGCTTTTGGATTTTGTTTGAAAAGCCACTGTAGATCTGCATTGGTATCGGAAATTAATGTATGAGTCATTTGTCTCTCTCGAAAGATGCTAACAGATGACAGCTCAACCGTTTCTTCTTTTCTACCGATAACAGTAAAATGCCATGGAATAAACTCAGCACGTAAAACGACTTCATCATAATTAGTAATGCTAGATTGATAGACCCTATAGCCAAGCATTCCTTGGAATGTTATGTGGATGGCAATGCCCACCCAGACGAATTTAAATACTTTGCTTCGTGAAATAATAGATTTAAATAAGTAAGATAAAATAAAACCTAACATGATTAATCCCCATATAACAAAATCAATAATAGATATAATCCCAAGGCTTATCCGTATAGACGAGAAGGGCTCTAATAATCCAGTACCCCATGTATTTAAAACGTCAGAAAGAACATGAAGGCTAACAGAGAAAAATGTTAAGAAATTAATTGCTTTACTTTTCACCTTCCAGATGGAAGAGCAAAGCCAAATAAGCAACAAGGTCCATATCGGAATCATTAATAAAGAGTGCGTAATTCCCCTATGCCACATGAGGTCCATGATACGTCCAATTTCAGTAACACGCATGATGACATCGATATCAGGAATATTACTCCCGGCTATAGCTGTGAATAATAAGGCATGTTTTTCTTTTTTTGACTTTTGATCTTTATTTACAGCGCTATAAGCTGTCAGCCCGAATAACGTATGAGTGATTGTGTCCATAAACTCACCTTCAATAGTTATAATAATATTTATCGTACTCTATTATTGTATGCGATTGCTTTTGATTTAGGTTAAAAAGAAAAACACTAGAGCATCTAGTGTTTTCAAAGCTTAATTAAGAATAGGTGCCTTGCGTAACTTTGTAGCTTGTTCATATGAAAAACTAATTTCGAGTAGCTTACCTTCTTCATATTTACTAGCAGTAAAAGTTATACCTAAAGGTTTACCTTCTTTTGTATAGCCGGCTGGTACTGTGATAGAAGGATAACCAGCTTTTGCCGGTAACCCAGCACCAAAATTGTTCGGAGTAATAATTGCATCTAAATTATACTGCTTCATCACCGCATCGATTCCATTTTCTTGCGAGCAGTACAGATCTTTTTCTCTTGCTTCAATATATGCAGGCTCAGTTAACGTTCCAGTAGTTGCTTCAGACATTTCCAATAAGGATTGGCCGTATTTTAACATTTGCTCCTTATGTTCGTGATTAAAGTTTATTAAGTCTTTTAAAGATTTGATAGATACATTAGAACTTGTCTTTTGTAGATATGTATTTAAATCAACTTTAAATTCATATATTAAAGTTTCGTATCCAAGTTCCACATTACTTGAAGGAATTTTAATATTATCAATAATTGTAGCACCACATTCACGTAGTTTATTTATTGCCACATCCATTATATTCATTTCTTCTTCATTTAAATAAGAGAATGCAGGTTCCCTCAACACACCAATTGTCTTTCCATTTAGTCCTTTATCATCGAGGAAAGTAGAATATTCTGTATCTCCTAAATTGTTTGTTTTCGTAGCAATATCCGTGTCGTCTACCCCTGAGATAGCTGATAATACAATTGCTGCGTCAGTAACAGATCTTGCCATCGGGCCAGCTGTATCTTGACTATTAGAGATTGGAATAATTCCAGATCGACTAACTAACCCAACGGTAGGTTTGATGCCGACGATTGAATTAGAACTGGCAGGGCTTAATATAGAACCAGAAGTTTCTGTACCGATTGCTACCATTGCAAAGTTACTTGCAATTGCAGCTCCAGAGCCACTACTTGAGCCACCTACATCAAAAATTCCTGGTCCATAAGGGTTCATTACTTGACCACCACGGGAACTATATCCACTTGGCATCCCTTCGGTCATAAAGTTTGCCCATTCAGTCATATTTACTTTTCCAAGAATAACCGCGCCAGCTTCGCGAAGTTTTTTTACAATATGAGCATCCTCACTTGCCACATTTTCTTGCAGTGCTATTGACCCTGCACTTGTATGCATTTTATCATTTGTGTTGATATTATCTTTTAGTAGTATAGGAATGCCGTGGAGCATCCCACGCTTACCTTTTTGCATCCTTTCTGTATCAAGTGCCTCGGCAATGAAAACAGCATCGGGATTAATTTCTAAAACAGCATTTATTTTTTCGTTAAACATACTTATACGGCTCAGATACATTAATACGATGTCCTTGTAAGATACTACAGATTGATCAACTGCTTCTTGAATGTCTGAAATAGAAGCTTCTAGTAACCATGTTTCACTAAATTTTTTTAGTCTGGAATTTATCATTATTAACACTCCTTAATTAGTAATAGCTTTAAAGGTTCTTTTACAACAATTTCTTTTACATAAGTGTAGCATAAGCCATTTCCATGTAACATTTTTAAGATTATTACATAAACGTAATTTATATCTTTAATATTCCGCTAACACCTGTGATACAATATTTGTTATCATATTAAAAACATACTGTAAAGTAGTTTTAAAAATAGATATAAGGAGGAAAATGATAATGGAAGAAAACACGTCAAATTTTATTAGACCTATTATTAAAGAAGATTTAGAGACGGGTAGACGCGACCAGGTTATCACACGTTTTCCACCAGAGCCAAATGGCTATTTACATATCGGACATGCAAAATCAATTATTACAAACTTCGATTTAGCGGATGAGTTCAATGGAAAGACGAACTTACGCTTTGATGATACAAATCCTTTAAAAGAAGATACGGAGTATGTAGAAGCGATAAAAGAAGATGTGAAATGGTTAGGCTACGACTGGGACGGACTATTTTTTGCTTCGGATTACTTTGAAGAAATGTACAATCGTGCAGTAATTCTAATTAAAAAAGGTCTGGCTTATGTGGATGATCTTTCTCAAGAGGAGATTAGAGAGCTGCGTGGGACTTTAACTGAGCCTGGGAAGGATAGCCCATATCGCACACGCTCTGTAGAGGAAAACCTAGCGTTATTTGAAAAGATGCGTAACGGTGAATTCGCAAATGGTGAGAAAGTATTAAGAGCGAAAATTGATATGAGTTCGCCAAATATTAATTTACGTGACCCGGTTATTTACCGTATTTCCCATACTTCGCACCACAATACAGGTGATAAGTGGTGCATTTATCCAATGTACAGTTTTGCTCACCCAATTGAAGATGCAATTGAGGATGTTACACACTCCATCTGTACGTTAGAGTTTGAAGATCAAAGGCCTTTATATAATTGGTTTGTTGAACATTGTGAAATGGAAAGTAAGCCGCAACAAATTGAGTTTGGTCGCTTAAACTTAACAAATACAGTAATGAGTAAACGTAAATTGAAGCAATTGGTAGACGAAGGCGTTGTTGACGGTTGGGATGATCCACGTATGCCTACTATTTCAGGACTACGCCGTCGTGGTTATACTGCAGAGGCGATTCGTGCTTTTGTACGTGAACTAGGAGTAGGAAAAGGCGATGGGGCTGTTGACAATCGTGTACTTGATCATTTTGTAAGAGAAGACTTAAAGTTAAAAGCACCTCGTACAATGGGGGTTCTTCGTCCTTTGAAAGTTGTTATTAAGAACTATCCTGAAGGACAAGTGGAAATGCTTGATGCAGAAATAAATCCAGAGAATCCAGAAATGGGTATGCGTCAAATTCCTTTCTCACGCGAAATATATATTGAGCAAGAAGATTTTATGGAAAATCCACCAAAGAAATACTTCAGATTATTCCCAGGTAATGAAGTTCGCTTAAAGCATGCATATTTTATTAAATGTGAAGATGTCATTAAGGATGAAAATGGGAATGTAGTTGAAGTACATTGTACGTATGATCCTGAGACAAAAAGCGGATCAGGATTTACTGGACGGAAAGTAAAAGGGACACTTCATTGGGTAGAGGCTTCACAAGCAATACCTGCAGAGTTCCGTCTATACGAACCGTTAATTTTAGATAAAGAAGAAGATGAAGTTGATAATTTGAAAGAAGATGGCAAGACATTTTTAGACTATGTAAACCCAAATTCTCTTCAAATACTAAATGGCTTTATTGAGCCGAACATGAAAGACATTAGTCCACAAGATAAGTTCCAATTCTTTAGACATGGGTATTTTAATGTTGACCCTAAGCATACTACTGCAGATAAATTTGTCTTTAATTTAATCGTGTCACTGAAGAGTTCGTTCAAACTATAAAAATAAGGACCTAGCCCCTACTAAACAGGGTTAGGTCCTTTTCCTTTTACTTTAAGATGTCTATACATACTTTATTACGGCCACTTTCTTTTGCTTTATAAAGTGCTTCATCAGCAATTATAATAAGTTTTTGCTTGGTAATATCGTAAAACTTAGGGTATACATATGCCGCCCCTATACTAATAGTTACATATTCACTTGATTGCGACTCACTATGTGGAATATTCAAATTCTCAACTCGCTTGCGACAATCCTCTAAAAAATCACCTAAGCTATCTTCGGAAATGTTTGAAAGAACAGCGACAAACTCTTCGCCACCCATTCTTGCTGCTATACCATTATGCTCAGTGATACAATCGTTAATACAATTTGCAACTTTATATAACGTTTCATCACCTTCTTGGTGTCCATAAGTATCGTTATATTTTTTAAAATAATCAATATCGAAATAGATAAATGATATCGATTTTTCAAGATTCTGGACTTCATCCCAAAGGTTGTTATATACATTTTCTAAATATCGGCGATTTGGTATTTTGGTTAACTGGTCATAGTAAGATTGTTTTTTTAACGTGTCATTTGCGCTTTGTAATTCTTTTTTCGATTGCTCCAGTGACCTTGTTCGTTGTAATATCTTTTCTTCAAGTGTTTGGTTAAGGTCCTTTAATTGAGCCGAATACTTCTCAGCTTCATCGTAGGCTTTGTAAAGCCTTTTAGCAATAATGTAAACTTGTGAAAAAATAAAAACAAAAAGACCGACATTAGATAGTTCAAAAGATCCTAAAGAATTTTGAACATAGACAATATCCATAATTACTGTATACGCATAAAAACAAGCAAAAATTGCTACGAGCCATGCGCCTTCTCGTCTTCTACTTACTGCCAAGAAGATAGTGTAAATAATGTAAGCAATAGTCGAGAGAGTTAATGCCTGAAAATAATACAGTGTTTCAGAAAAAATAGAAACAGGTGTAACGACAACAGTAAGAATAAATGGAAGGCTAATGTATGTGATTAATTTACATATAGTTTTCGAAACTTCATTTCCAAATAAATAGTATAAAAACCAAATGAAAAGAGGTAACGCACTATAAAATGATAAGTATTCTATTTTATTTATTATACTGAATGGTATTGCTGGCAAAATTTCCATTAAAACTCGTTCATGCATTACGAAGAGTCGAAGCCCGATGACTAAGCAAAATGTACCGAATAATAACAAGTATAATTCAGTTTTTCGTAATAAAAATAAGGAAATATGGTATAGTCCAGATAATAGCAATATACCTAGAAGCATCATTTCATAAGATATTGCTAGTTTAGTTTTCGTAATAATCTGTTCCGTTGTCCCTAGCTCGAGAGTATCCCACATACCACCGTCCCTGTGGTGGAAATTAGCCATTACTAAAGTTAATTTTGTAACATTAGATATTGGTGTAAAAAATACTTCTTCCGTGACCATAGCAGGAAATGTTTCATCTTTCGTTAAGCCAGGTTTCCCTGCGCTTTTTACGAGATTATCGTTTATGTACAAATGGTAAGAACTAGAAATCGCAGGAACTTTAATAGCAAATTCTTTATTAGCTTCTAAATGATGAATAAATAATGTGTAGGTAGCAAAACCCTTTGAAGGAAACTCTTCAACTTTATTCCAAGATCCAGGAACAAGAATCGTTGAACTACTTTCTTGTTGAACACCTTCTGGTAACATTTCATCCCAAGCAAAAAGCCACTCGCCCTTTAATTTAAGTGTACCCATCTCCTCAAAATTCCAGTATCTTGCATCGATAGCTCCTCTTTCCGCTTGTAGAGGGGAGTTATGGGTGCAACCTACTAATAAGAAAATGATAGATATTAGTAAAAACAAGTATTTATTATTACTTTTCAATAAATCACGCCCATATCAAAAATATATATTTTTATTGCCTTTGTATAAAAGATTATAAGAATTCTAATATATATATTTTAGCACATATTCAATAGAGTACTTAAATTAATTTATATGCTAAATTCCAATGGCAATTTCGAAAGGGTCTATCATGCTATAATAAGTGAAAGACAACAAGATGCTAAGGCAGGAAGGTGATTACATGTATTCACAGATAGGCTTTATTGGTTGTGGTAAGATGGCACAAGCTATGATAGAAGGTCTAATTAGTTCAGGAAAAGTCAGACCATCACAAATAATTGCAAATGCTAAATCAGTAGAAACATTAACAAAAGTTAAAAAAAAATATGATATTTTTGTTACAGATGATGCAAGAGAAGTAACAAAATTTGCTGATGTGCTTTTTATAGCAGTCAAACCGAATCTATATGAAGAAGTGCTAACAAATATAAAAGACTATATTAGAGAAAACACGGTAGTAATATCAATTGCAGCTGGTATAACCATTCGCTTCATGGAAGAAACATGCCAAAAAAATGTTAAAGTAATCCGTACTATGCCTAACACTCCAAGCCTTGTAGGGGAAGGAATGACGGCAGTTTGTGCAAATGAGTTAGTGAATGAGGAAGAGCTAACAATTGTTAAAGCAATCTTTGAATGCTTTAGTAAAGTGGAAATAATTGATGAAAGCTTAATGGATGCTATTCCCGCCATAAGTGGTTCCTCACCGGCATATGTTTACATGTTAATTGAGGCAATGGCTGACGGTGGTGTCCTTCAAGGGATCCCAAGGGATCAAGCATATAGATTAACTGCTCAAGCAATATTAGGAGCTGCAAAAATGGTTCTTGAAACGGGAATGCATCCAGGAGAGTTGAAAGATAATGTATGTACGCCAGGCGGGGCAACAATAGAAGCAATATCAACATTAGAAAAAAATAATTTCAGAGCTGCTGTTTTAGCTGCAATGGAAAATTGCACTACAAAATCTGTTGCTTTAATGAACAACAAATCTTAAAAGGAAAGAGGTTGAGATTGTGGTAATTCGATCTAACATGACTTCTCAAGCAATTATTGAAGTGTGGGGAGACACGAAAGAAGTATTTGAGCAATTTGGGATAGCAATAAATTCTAAACAATTACAAACTTTGGTGAGTGGAGAGAAATTACAGAAGTTATTGAAAGCTTTAAATGATAAAGTAGGTAGCTCAAGTAATACATGTATAGAAGGTGGCTGACAAGTGCCAGCTAATTAGGAATAGGGTATTCCTTATAAAAAATGCACCTTAATTTGTTAGATAGATCTACAAATTAAGGAGCATTTCCTATTTATTGTGGGAACTTTTCATATAAACGGTGATCAACAAAAAATGGGCCAAATGGAACAACGGAAGCGACCATCGCGATAAAAGCTTTTAATAATGACCAGCGAATTGCAAATACAACAAAAATAATGGAAGCAATATATAATACGAATAATCCGCCGTGCAAAGCACCAACGATAGATACTGCAAGAGGAAAATCAAAAAAGTATTTTAAGGGCATTGCAATAAATAATAGTACTAGGAATGAAATACCTTCAATAATACCTAACATACGTACGTAATTTAATGGAGTCTTTAACAATGAAATCATCTCCTAATAGAGTTTGTACCTTAGTAAGTGTATATAAAATTTTCTGTTTTGACAATGGAAAAATGGTGTTGGACTGTCACTGAAGTATGTGAGATAGTAATAGCAAGAAAAAGTCGTTTAATAAAGGAATGAATAATATTTGAGTATATATTTAATAGAAAATTTAACAAAAACATATGGGGAAAAAGTATTATTTAATAACATCTCTTTTTCTATATCAGAAGGAGATAGAATTGGTTTAATCGGAGTTAATGGTACTGGAAAATCAACTCTATTAAAAGTAATTGCTGGGATTGATTCCGCTGATTCAGGGAAAAAAAGTCATGCTAAAGACTTTCATATAGAGTATTTACCACAATATCCAGACCTCCATGAAGATTTAACGGTTTTTGAGCAAATTTATTACGGTGATTCAGAGTTAATGAGTGTTCTGCGAGAATATGAGCAGCTATTAGAACAATTAGAGTCTTCTCCAAATAATGAATCCATTCAGAAAAAACTATTCAGAGTCCAAGAGAAGATGGATACGTTAGAAGCTTGGGAAGCTAGTACAATTGCTAAAACAGTATTAACAAAATTAGGAGTAACAGATTTCACAAAACGTGTTAGCGAGTTATCTGGAGGGCAAAAAAAACGAGTAGCAATCGCTAAAGCGCTTATTCAACCTGCCGATTTATTAATTTTAGATGAGCCAACGAACCATTTAGATAATGAGACAATCGAATGGTTAGAAAGTTTTTTAGGACAATACAATGGTGCTTTAATGCTAGTAACTCACGATCGTTATTTTCTTAATAGAGTAACCAACAAAATCATCGAGCTTGATAAAGGGAACATGTATTCATACAGTGGTAACTATGAAGTTTTCCTTGAGAAGAAAGCGGAAAGAGAAGAAGCTGAAATTGTCGGCGAAAATAAGCGACAAAATTTATTACGTAAAGAGCTAGCTTGGTTAAGGCGCGGGGCAAAAGCGAGAACGACGAAACAAAAAGCACGTATCGATCGAGTTCATAAATTAAAAGATGAACAACTAGATTTGAACGAAAGTCATTTAGACATCGCCTTAGGGTCATCCCGTTTAGGTAAAAATGTTATTGAATTAGAAAATATTTCAAAAACATTTTCAAATCGTGAAGTAATTAAAAACTTTAACTATTTAGTTGTCAGAAAAGAACGCTTAGGCATTATTGGTCCGAATGGTAGTGGGAAGTCCACGCTACTAAATATAATGGCAGGAAAAATACAGCCCGATGAAGGAATAGTTCATATTGGAGAAACTGTAAAACTAGGTTACTATACACAAGATCATATAGAGATGAATGAGAACCTTCGAGTCGTTGAATATATAAAAGAGGAAGCTGAAATTGTAAAAACTGCAGATGGATCAATAATAACTGCGGAACAAATGCTAGAACGATTCCTTTTTCACAGATCGATGCAACATTCATACATTCGCACCCTTTCCGGTGGAGAGAGACGCAGGCTCTATTTATTGCGGACATTAATGAGCGAACCTAATGTATTATTTTTAGATGAGCCAACGAACGATTTAGATACAGAAACATTGACTATTCTAGAAGATTACTTGCAGCAGTTCCCAGGAGTAGTTATTACAGTTTCTCATGATCGGTATTTTTTAGATCGAGTAGTTGACCATTTAATTACATTTGAAGGAAATGGTCTCATTAAACGTTTCCATGGAAATTATAGTGATTACTTGGCATTAAAACATGAGCAAAAATTGCAGGTCAAGGAAGTTGAAAAAGAAAGTAAACAAGTTGAAGAAAAACAAACAACTTGGAAAAAAGAGAAGAAGAAAAGGCTTTCTTACCAAGAGAAAAAAGAGTGGGAAGAGATAGAAAATAAGATAGAGGAACTTGAAGGTGAAAACGAAAGGTTACTTCAGGAGATTGCGAATGCCGGAAGTGATATTGGAAAAGTTACAGAATTGCATAAGTTACAACAAAAAACAGAGATTATGTTGGAGGAAACTGTGGAAAGATGGTCCGAACTGTCCGCATTAGTAGAGGAAATTGAAAAAAAGTAAAAAATAATAATAAGTTATCTAAAGTACTAAAAGTGATGAAAAGTATAATTTCATCGCTTTTTTCATTTTTATTTTGGGAATAGTTTCTTGTTTTTTGGATAATTTAACCTTTATAAGTCATTGGTTAAATATGAAAGGAGCTATACTATTGAAGGAGTTACATTCATTCGGTTGGTATGCAGCAAAAGTATCGCCACACCTCCCTAAAAAAGCATTTAAACCTGTCCCTATGCGACTTTTAGGAGGATTTTTGTATGTCGTAGTAATCTCAAGTTGCTTTTTCCTCATCATAAAATATAATCTTCACCCGATATTAAATATCAGTATCTCTTTGCTTATTGGGTTTTGCTTTTCAGCAATTGGCTTTTTAGGTCATGAAATTTTACATGGTACTGTCGTTCGAAAAGCATGGCTTAGAGATTTATTAGGAGCATTTTTTATGCTTCCGATTAGTACAGGCCCACTACTGTGGAGGAAATGGCATAACATGACACATCACATTCACACGCAAGATGAAGAAAAGGACCCCGACGCTTGGCCAAGTATGGATGCTTTATCAAAAGTTCGCCTACTTCAATGGATGTATAAAATACCACAAAATGTTCGTGCTTTTTTTGCTTTTGCTTTTTTATTTATTACATTCACAATTCATTCAACGAAACAATTCTTCTTTTTTGTTAAACAAGCAAAACCGAAAAAGAAAATTACTTATTGGGTGCAGTTCCTAATTCCTTGGACATTGTGGTTGTCACTCTTATTGATGGTCGGATTTGAGAAATGGTTTTACACCTTTTTATTACCACTATTCATTACTAACTTTATTGTAATGAGTTATATATCGACAAATCATCGTCTAAATCCGCTGACAGAAATCAATGACCCATTAGCAAATAGTCTTTCCGTGACATTACCGAAGTGGATCGATGTGTTGCATTTTAATTTTTCATACCATACGGAACACCACCTTTTTCCGGGAATGAGTTCAAAGTACTACCCTTTAGTTAAGGAGCAAATATTAAAGTTATGGCCAGAACGTTATCATCAGATGCCAATGCATCTTGCAATGATAGCACTTTGGAAGACGCCTAGACTTTACTATAAAGAAAAAGAACTAATTGATCCTAAAAAAGGCAAGATTTATGGTTCGTTAGGACATGGTTTAGACCCAAAGGCAATTAATTTTCGAGAAGAGGATCGGGAGCAAAAAGAGATTTCTGCTGAACTAGCAGTTGACAAAAGAAATTAAACTTAGGGAGAGCACCACATGTTGTGGTGTTTTTTCCTTTTTATAGAGGCGTTAATAATCTGTTATAGTAGAACAATGATCAGGAAAAATGAAAGGTAAGATAAAATGAGAAAAATCGCTGTATTAGCAGAAAAACCTTCAGTAGCAAGAGACATAGCTAAAGTTTTAAACTGTCACAAAAAAGGAAATGGTTATTTAGAAGGTGAAAAATATATTGTAACTTGGGCGCTGGGACATTTAGTTACACTCGCAGATCCAGAGTCATACGACGATAAATATAAAACATGGAAGCTAGAAGATTTACCAATGCTCCCACAGTTAAAACTAGTTGTTATAAAGAAGACGAGCAAACAATTTAATGCCGTAAAAACGCAGCTAACAAGAAAAGATGTTACCGAAATTGTTATTGCAACTGATGCCGGTCGTGAGGGTGAGCTAGTTGCAAGATGGATAATTGAAAAGGCAAAAGTGAAAAAACCTTTAAAAAGATTATGGATATCTTCTGTTACGGACAAAGCTATTTTGGAAGGATTTAAGAAGTTAAAACGTGGATCTGACTATGAAAACTTGTACGCATCAGCAGTAGCTCGCTCAGAAGCAGATTGGTATGTCGGATTAAATGCTACACGTGCATTAACTTGTAAACATAATGCACAGTTATCATGTGGAAGAGTACAAACACCAACTCTTGCAATGATTGCTCGAAGGGAAGAAGTAATAAAAAATTTTAATCCTCAGCAATATTACGGTTTGGTTGCTCAACTAAGTAATTTTCAGTTAATATGGCAGGAAAAGAAATCAAAGAGTAATCGAACATTTAAAAAAGAAGAGCGTGACCAACTATTACTAAATTTAAAAGGTAACAAAGCTATAATAAAAGATGTAGAAAAAGTGGAGAAAAAGAGTTATGCACCAAACTTATATGATTTAACTGAATTACAGAGGGATGCGCACAATAAATTTGGTTATTCAGCAAAAGAGACATTATCAGTTATGCAAAACTTATATGAACGACATAAATTAGTTACGTACCCACGAACAGATTCGCGTTACTTATCTTCAGATATAGTAGATACGTTAAAAGCTCGCCTTGAAGCTTGTTCTGTTCCTCCATATCGCAAAGCAATAGCAAAAGTTTTACAAAAAACAATAAAAGGTAATAAATCATTTGTAAATGATCAAAAAGTTTCTGATCACCATGCAATTATTCCGACAGAGCAGACGCCGCATCTTGAAAAGTTAAGTAATAAGGAAAATAAAATATATGATTTAATTGTAAAGCGATTTATAGCAGTGCTATACCCAGCATTTGAATATGAACAAATTAAAGTCTATGCAGAAATACACGGAGAAATTTTTATAGCAACTGGAAAAAGAATAGTATCTAATGGATGGAAAGATGTTTATGATTATGAAATAGAAAAAGACGATATAGAATTAATAGACCAACGCCTTCCACCTTTAAAAATAGGTGAAAGGCTAGAAGTGCAAATACTGAAACCTACATCGGGTGAAACAAAACCACCAAAACCTTTTAATGAAGGAACATTACTTTCAGCAATGGAAAATCCAACTGCTGTTCTTGACCAAAGTGATGAAGAACTCAAGAAAAAGCTTAGAGAAACTGGAGGGTTAGGGACGGTTGCAACAAGAGCAGACATAATTGAAAAGTTATTCCATTCATTTTTGATTGAAAAGAATGGGAAGGAAATATCCCTTACTTCAAAAGGGAGACAACTATTAAATTTAGTCCCAGATGAATTGAAATCACCAGCGCTTACTGCTAATTGGGAAAATAGACTTGAGCTTATAGCAAAAGGAAAACTGCAAAAAACAACATTTATCGAAGACATGAAAGAATTCGCGAAATCTACTGTTCATCAAATAAAAACAGACAGTGAAAAGTTTAAGCATGATAATTTAACAAGTAAAAGGTGCCCTGAATGTAATAAACTTTTACTGGAAGTAAAAAACAAACGAGGGAAGATGCTCGTATGCCAAGATCGTGAATGTAACTATAAAAAAGGAATTAATAAAGTTACGAATGCAAGATGTCCTCAATGCAAAAAGAAATTAAATCTTCATGGTCAAGGTGAGGCTCAAACGTTTGTTTGTCAGTGTGGACACCGTGAAAAGCTTTCTGCTTTTAATAAGAGAAGAAATAAGGAAAAAAATAGTAAAGCTTCAAAGAGAGATGTGTCAAAGTATTTAAAAGAGCAGCATAAAGAGGAACCACCTTTAAATACTGCGTTAGCTGATGCATTAGCAAAGTTAAAATTAAATAAATAAGTAATAAGTCTCTATTCTTTCATGTACTGCGAAAAGAATGGGGGCTTTTTATTTTGTAATAATTTCTATAAAATATCAAAAAATTACAAAAAATATTAAGAAGTGCGACAGGAATCCACATATTTCAAACGAATAATACTATAGTATTAGGTGAATTTTGAAAATACTTGTAAATTTGAGATAAGGAATGGAGCATCACAACTATGGAATTTTATTCTCTAACAGAATTTATGATTTCAATTGTATTAGGTGGTATAGCTGCTTTTGGCGGTATGTTTCTCATTAAGAAATTACCTAGTTTAAAAGCGGAAGGGTTAATGATTCATTGGAGTTCTCTCCTTATTTCAGGAATTATATGTTTAATGTACTTATATGGAGGTTTTTGGGGATCTCCTTCTAATATTGACTATATGGTAGGAATCCTTTTCTTCATTTTCACAGCTATTGCAATAAATATTACCGTAAATACCATTCGGTTACATGAAGTTTCCTTTTTTCGTCTCATTATTGGAGCGTTTATTTTTGCTGCATGTATCACGATTGTGAATATGGTTGATTTTCTTCAACAACTTATTAATAACAAATTACAAATAAATTTCCTCCTTTTTTCTAGTGGGGTAATTTTGGCCTTCGGTAACTCTGTTGCTTCAATAAGGTTCATACGACAAATTCGAAGTGTAGCTCTCGTAAACTTTTATTGGCTTTTCTTTGGTAGTGTGGCAATTGGTATGGCATTTGCTAGTTTGAGATATACTCTTTTTTCTAGTGTAACGTTTTTATCTGATGTGCACTTGTTTACAAATACTTATATGACCTTTATAGAGAACTGGGCATATATAGATAACACCCTACTTCCATTAACAATAAATATTTTAGGTCTAGTAATCTTAGAATTAGTTCCAGGCTTTTTTGGAGACAAGCATAATAAACAACAAGCAGAAATAATTGTTGAAAACAAACAGCGTTACAAATCTCTATTTGATAATGGGGCAGTTGCCATATTTTCACTAGATGTTGACGGTAATGTTCATGCTGCCAATGGAACTGCATTAAACATAGCAAAATATAAAAAGGAAGAAATTACTTCAATAGGGCCATTTTTAAGATTAATATTTCCAGCGGATCGAAATAAATTTAAAGAATCTTTTGAACAAGCTGTCCAAGGTAATTCTACATACTCAGAAACGAAGTTATTAGCAAAAACTAGTGAAATAGTAGATATGCAAATGACAATTGTTCCAACATTTGTTAAGGGGAAAGTTACTAATATTACGATATTAATGAAAGATATATCAGAAACGATACAAGCGAGGGAGCAAATTCATTATTTAGCCTACCATGATCCACTTACAAATTTACCAAATAGAAGGCATTTTACAGATAAAGTTAAACAATATGTAAATGATGAACGAGAATTTGCCTTAATATTTTTAGATGTCGACCGTTTTAAAGTAATTAACGATGTTTTAGGTCATGCTATGGGTGATGAATTATTACTTGTATTAGCAGAAAGACTAAGTGATATTGTCGGTGAAAATGGATTAGTTGCTAGAATGGGTGGCGATGAATTCACAATACTGTTACCAAGTGATTTTGCTGTACAAGATGTAGAGATACTCGTGCAAACAATGGTCGATGTAATAAATACTCCATTCCATATAAAGGACCAAGAATTATATGTAACAGGTAGTATCGGAATAGCAATGTACCCTGAAGATGGAAGAAATCATATAGAACTAATGAAACATGCAGATACCGCAATGTACCGAGCGAAAGAAAAAGGAAAAAACACTTATGAATTTTACTATAACCATTCAGATTCTAAAGCTGGAGACCGGTTGGCATTAGAAAAGGATATGCGTAAATCAATAATTAATAACGACTTTGAACTTTACTATCAACCACAAGTAAATACACATACTGGAAAGGTAACGAGCGTTGAGGCTTTAATAAGATGGAATCATCCAGAGAAAGGTGTTATTGCACCATCTCATTTTATTCCAATTGCTGAAGAAACAGGTATTATCCATGAACTTGGTGAATGGGTCGTGCGCCAAGCGTGTAAACAAGTTAGAAAGTGGCAAGTTGACGGTTTTGCCGAGCTTCAATTAAGTGTAAATATCTCAATAAAACAGTTTTACAATAAAAACTTCGTTTCTGTAATTAAAGACATTTTAGAGGAAACGAAATTCGATCCGAAAAATCTAGACATAGAAATTACAGAAACGATGGCTATGAAAGATGTCGACCATGCCATTCATATCTTTGAACAATTAAAAGCACTAGGAATTTCTATTAGTTTAGATGACTTTGGTAAAGGGTATAGTTCATTAAATCATATTAAAGACTTACCTATTAATCGATTGAAAATTGATGGGTCATTTATTCAAGATGTACCTACAAATCAAGAAGCAATAATCATAATAAAAACAATTATTGCAATGGCAAGAACATTAAATATCACTTCAATGGCGGAGCATGTAGAAAATGAAGACCAACTGAACTTCTTAAAGCAATTAAATTGTGATGAAATGCAAGGATATTACTTTACACCACCAATGCCTGCGAATAAAGCAAAAAAATGGTTTGAAGAGCATTCATACTTACATGAAAAAATCCCTTTCTCAAGTTAATGAGAAAGGGATTTTTTATTTGTTACTACCTTGTCGTTTATTTTGCTGTTTTTCACGTTTCTTAATACTCATTCCTTGTACTTGTTCCTCAGTAATGTTTGGCTTCTTTTTTGGCATTTATATCCTCCTCTTTTATGTTGCTAAAAGTAGTGTGTGTAAATTAAAAAGAAGTATACCCATCTTCTAATGAGCCAAGGTAAGCTTAGTTTTCTAATAACTTCTTTAGTTTTTTATAATCACCTTTTACAGAATTGCTAACCATATATTTCATTATTGGTTCAGCAATTTTAAAGAAACCACTTGAGTCACCTTGAACAAGTGCACTTACTTTCGTTCCACCATCAACTGGTTCAACACTTCGAGTGACGACAATTGGAAAAGAGCCAGAGATACTTTCAATTTTTATTTTATTGTTTTCGATATATTCTACAACCCGAAATTTGGAGACAATTTGCTTTCCTAAAAATTTTGCAACTTGGTCGTATTCGCTCCCTACATTTATAGGACCTTCCGAAGTAAATTTAGCAGAAATCATACCACCTTGCCATAAAGGATTGTTCTCAAAGTTAGCAATATAAGAAAAAACATCTTTGTAATCTTTATTTATAAATACTTCCGATTGAACATTTATCATCTTTTCACCTCATCGATTTTAAAAAGAAACGTAAATATATGATACCATAGAATTAAATATTATAATTTTCAGAAAGTATATAACGATAATAAGGAGTTTATTTATGAAAGAAACAAAGGTAGTGAACTTAACAAATAGGCAACACGCTGTGAATTGCTTTAATGCGGTTTGGGACTTGTTAGAAAAAGTAGATAGAACAAAACAAGAGGATGAGGAAATGATTCATAAAGCACATTCCTCATTTTATCATTGGACAAAAGTAAAAGACGTTACTGCAACAAATATTTCAGTTGGTTATTGGCAGTTGGCTAGAGTGTATGCGGTATTACAAATTGGTGAAAGGGCGTTATATTATGCTGAAAGGTGTCTTGAAATAAGCTTTAATAATAACCTCGAACCTTTTTACATGGCTTATGCCCATGAGGCATTGTCGAGGGCTTATGCGGTACTAGGTAAAGAGAATGAATCGAGCGTACAAAAGGAAAAATGTAAGGAGATAATATCCAAAATAGAAAATGAGGAATATAAACAATTAGTAGAGAACGATATACATACAATAGAAAGTAGCATTTAGATTGTAAAAAAAGGTGGGGGAGAATGATGAAAGCGATTGAAGTGACCAATTTAACAAAGTATTATCGTAAAGTTAAAGGGATTGAGAACATTAACTTTTCGGTGGATGAAGGAGAAATTTTTGGTTTTATTGGGCCTAATGGTGCAGGGAAAAGCACGGCAATACGAACATTACTTAATTTCATTTATCCCACTAGTGGTGGTGCACAAATCTTTGGTAAGGATATCGTAAAAGAGACAAAAGAAATACGTGAATTTATTGGTTATTTGCCTTCTGAAGTGCATTATTATGATGATATGAAAGTAAAAGATCTACTCGAATACTCCGGCAAGTTTTATAAAAGTTTCGATAAAGACTACTATAAGAAAATAGCTCATTCATTAGACTTGAACATTGAGCGAAAAATAGAAGATTTATCTTTTGGGAATCGAAAAAAAGTCGGTATTGTTCAAGCTTTATTACATAAGCCTAAGCTTCTAATTTTAGATGAACCAACAGGTGGACTAGACCCTTTAATGCAGCAGTCATTTTTTGAGATATTAAAAGAAAAGCAAAAGGAAGGGACAACCGTATTCTTTTCTTCCCACTACTTAGGAGAAGTGCAGAAGATGTGTGATCGGGTAGCAATCATTAAAGATGGTTCGATATTGAAAGTAGAGCGCATTGAAGATTTGCGTAGTACTCAATTTAGAAAAGTATATATAAGCTTAGCTAGTGATTATAAACAAGACCTTACAATAAATGGTGCAATGGATGTAAAAGAGGACGGGGAGCAAATGCAATTTCTTTACAATGGAGAGGCCCGAGAGCTTGTGCAACAATTAGCTTCTTTTCCTCTCCGCGATATTCGAATTGAAGAGCCGTCTCTAGAAGAAATATTTATGCATTATTACGAGAAATAAGCGAGGTGATAAGATGATTTTTAAAAGAGAACTAGTTAAAGCACAAAAAGGGTTATGGATATGGTTTACTATCTTGGGTGGACTAATTGTTATGATGTTAAGTATGTATCCAGAAATCAGCAAAAGCACAGAGAATATTAATGAACTGCTTGAATCTTATCCAGACGCATTAAAAGCTGCTTTTAATATCGATCAATTAGGATTTGATACCGTGATAGGGTTTTATTCTATAGAAGGTTACTTATTCGCTACCTTATTTGGGAGCATATTTGCAGTCCTTTTAGCTGGAAATATTGTAGTAAAAGAAGAAAGTGATAAAACGGCAGAGTTTTTATTATCTAAACCTATAACTCGGAAAGAGGTAATTACGCAGAAGTTATTCGCATTATTGGCAGCGATCACACAGTTTAACATTTTATTATCGGCTGCTACTTTTATTGGATTTAAAATCGGAAGTGATGAAGTTGTTCCACTTAAAGTATTTCTCTTAATTTCAATCGCGCCTTTCTTACTGCACATAACATTTGCATCACTAGCGTTTTTAGTCTCAAGTGTAATGAGAAAATCAAAAAGTATTATGTCTATTTCTTTAGGGATTGTGTTCGTTACCTACTTTTTAAACATCTTAGCAAGCATTACAAATAAGGCGGAATTCTTAAAGTACTTTAGTCCATTTGAATATATAGATTCTGTTACTATAATAGTTGAGCAAACAATAAAACCGTTATATTTAGTATGTATGACTTTAATCATTTGTGTAAGTATTGTAGCTTCCTATGTTATTTACCATAAAAAAGACTTAGCAGTTTAACTTTGTAAGATTATTAATTAATGAAAATTGTTTTAGATTAAAAAAGCGATGCACCCAAGTGTATCGCTTTTCCTATACTATTACTTTTGGCCTTTCGGAAATCGAATAGTATTTGAACTATAGCCACTTGTTTGCGCTAATAATGTTAAGGCTTCATTGTAAGATAACCCAGATGAGGCATTGCGTTGCTTTACTTCATCAATATTTGTACCAGCAATTGTGTATTTGCTTGATTTTTTCAAAAGATACCACCTCCACCAACCTATTTTTTACCATTTTTAAAGAAAAATGCATAAAAAAGCTAAATGTCATAAACTAAAGAAAAAGAGATGGGGGATTTATGATGAAAAAGAGAAAAGCGTTAGTCCTCGGAGCAACTGGCTTTGTTGGCAGACAACTAGTAAACATACTGTTACAAAATGAGCAATATGAAGAAGTAACTGTGCTTGTTCGCCGCTCGTTAAAAATTGAAAATAAGAAGTTAAATGAACAGCTTATTAATTTTGAAAATATGAAAACATATCAAGCCTTATTTGAAGTAAATGATGTCTTTTGTTGTCTAGGAACGACAATTAAAAAGGCAAAAAGCAGAGAACACTTTGAAAAAGTTGATCTTGAATATCCACTTTTAGCCGCGAGATTAGCAAAAGAAAGTAACGCAGAAAAGTTTTTGGTGACCTCAGCTATGGGTGCAAACAGTAAGTCTAAGTTTTACTACAATAGAGTTAAAGGTAACCTGGAAGACAAATTAAAATTAGTTGGTTTAAAAAGTTTACATATCTTCCAGCCATCACTCCTTTTAGGAGAAAGAGATGAATTCCGTTTAGGAGAACGTATAGGGGCTTTATTAATGAAAGAATTACATGTTATTTTAATCGGACCGCTAAAAACATATCGAGGGATTTCCGGTGAAAAGGTAGCGAAATCAATGTTAAATATTGCATTACATGGACCTCAAGAAGGAGTTCATACTTATAAATCTGCAAATATGCAGGAAACAATATAGAAAACTAATCTAAATCTACCACCGCTATCCTACTCCATAAGCGGTACTTTTCCCCGATATGCTTTACGAGTATTGAAGTGGTGGTTTTTAAGATATTTTTTTATGGCTTCAATGGGCGTGTTTGTAAATATATAGGTAAATGCTCGCTAGTTCCTTTCACAATGCTATCACCAATTATTTTGCTCATTACGTTACTATATACTAATCCATTATCACCGAAACAAAGTAAAAAATAACAATGAGGTAACTCTTCGTACATTCCAATCATCGGTAACCCATCATGTGTTCCACCATAAAATGCCGCATAATAGTATTCAGGTCTCACCTTAATAGTGGGAAACAACTCATTAAAAACTTTTATTAACTTATTTTTCTTATTAATTAATTTTGCATCGCGTATTTCTGCAAGGGATGTTGGCTCATCTAATCCTCCAATAATCACTCGATTATCATTGGTCGTTCTAATGTACAAGTAAGGTCTTGCAGTCTCCCAAATAAGTGATCGCTTATACCAAGGGTAGAAAGTATCTTCTGTTAACTGGTTCGTAAATAAAGCATAAGAACTTTCAAGAGAAGTGTTACGTTCTTTCTTAAATTGAAAATATTCATATCCAGTAGCAAAGATAACATGTTTTGCTTTAACACTACGTTTGTTTTTTGTGAATAAGGTGGCATTGTGTTTCTCTAGTTTTTTACCGATAATTTCTGTTCGTTCATATACTCGGACCCCTCGTTTGGCAGCTATGTTAATTAAGTTATGTGTATATATATAAGGATTAATTTCTGCATCATTTAATGTCGTTATAGCTGCATCCTTCGTAAAAGAATATCTCTTGCCAATGTCTTGTCTTGTTAGCCACTCAACAGGAAAGTTGTACTTTTTTAAAATATTATATTCCTTTTTAAGCATTGAGACATCGTCAGGAGAGCTAGAAAATAATAAACTATCTCTCCGTTGAAAATGTGGATTAACATCCATTGTCTTTGATAATTTTTCAATATCATCGATTGCCAGTTTGCAAAGGCGATGATGCAAAGCAGCAATTTCCTCGCCAAAAGAATGTGCTAACTGATGGAACATTTTATCACCAATATACTGCAATAGAGCTGTACTGACGACAGTACTCCCCCGAGCGACTTCTCGTTTATCTATAACAACAACATTGAGGTCGAATTGACTTAAATAATGAGCGCAATGTGCTCCGGAACAACCAGCACCTATGATTAACACGTCGCATGAAATATTCTCGTTTAACTGCTCATAAGTAGGGGCATCTAGGTAGGTTTGTGGCCAAAAATATGTTCCACTATGGAGATCCATTATTACTTTCCTTTCGTAATCAGACATTCACTTATAGTATGCGCAGCAAATAATTAGAAATGTAACGTGTGAAATGATTACCAATTAACAAAGAAATTTGTTAAAGTAATATTGGAAGCTAAACATTTATTAAAGTGCTTACATAGATGAAATATTGACATACTAATAATATTTGAATGGAGGGAATTTTCATGGCAAAAGTATTAGATAGTTTTTTACAAGATAACTTAGAGGACTTAAAAACAAGAGGGTTATACAATGAAATTGATCCATTAGAAAGCCCAAATGGACCGACTATTAAAATTGGTGGCAAAGAGCTTATTAACTTATCTTCCAATAACTATTTAGGATTAGCAACAGATGACAGATTAAAAAAAGCAGCAATTGACGCTGTAAATACATATGGTGTTGGTGCAGGTGCTGTACGAACAATTAACGGAACAATGAAGTTACATCTAGAATTAGAAGAAACAATTGCAAGTTTTAAAAAGACAGAGGCGGCTATTGCATATCAATCTGGATTTAACTGTAACATGGCTGCTATATCAGCTGTAATGAATAAAAATGATGCCATTCTTTCAGATGAATTGAATCACGCATCAATTATTGATGGATGTCGCCTTTCTAAAGCGAAAATCATTCGAGTGAAACACTCAGATATGGATGACTTACGTGCAAAAGCAAAAGAAGCAACAGAATCTGGATTATACAATAAAGTAATGGTTATTACTGACGGTGTTTTCTCGATGGATGGTGACGTTGCTAAACTTCCGGAAATTGTAGAGATAGCTGAAGAATTTGATTTAATAACATATGTCGATGATGCTCATGGCTCTGGCGTGTTAGGTAAAGGTGCAGGAACTGTAAAGCATTTCGGTCTACAAGATAAAGTTGATTTTCAAATTGGAACTCTATCTAAAGCAATTGGTGTAATTGGTGGTTATGTCGCTGGAAAGAAACAGTTAATTGATTGGTTAAAAGTAAGTAGCCGTCCATTTTTGTTTTCAACAGCTTTAACACCTGCTGATGTAGCTGCTGCAAAAAGAGCAATAGAGATACTTGCAGAAAGCACTGAATTGCATGACAAGCTTTGGGAAAGCGGAAATTACTTGAAAAAAGGTTTAAGTGAGTTGGGCTTTGATATTGGAGAAAGTGAAACACCTATTACACCTGTTATTATTGGTGATGAAGTAAAAACACAAGCATTCAGTAAACGTTTAAATGAAGAAGGCGTATATGCAAAGTCAATTGTGTTCCCAACTGTACCAAAAGGAACTGGGCGAGTACGTAATATGCCAACAGCCGCTCATACAGAAGAAATGTTAGATAAAGCTATAGCTATTTATGAAAAAGTTGGAAAAGAAATGGGCATTATATAAAATTACATTTGCTTAGTACGGAGGATACAATATGAAAAAGATTTTAATAACCGGAGCATTAGGTCAAATTGGCTCTGAATTAACGATGAAACTAAGAAATGAATATGGCCATGAAAATGTTATTGCCACCGATATTCGCCAACCTGAAAGTGAGGTTGTAACTTCAGGGCCGTTTGAACTACTTGATGTAACTGACCATGAAAAAATGTTAGCGATAGCGAAGAAGTATAATGTCGATACGATTATGCATTTAGCTGCACTATTATCGGCAACAGCGGAGGCAAAACCACTATTAGCATGGAATTTAAACATGGGTGGCCTAGTTAATGCCCTTGAAGTAGCTCGTGAATTAAATTGTAAATTTTTCACGCCTAGTTCCATTGGAGCATTTGGTCCGAGTACGCCAAAAGATAACACGCCACAAGATACGATTCAACGTCCAACGACAATGTATGGGGTGAATAAAGTTTCTGGAGAACTATTATGTGACTATTACTATCAAAAATTTGGAGTAGATACACGTGGGTTACGTTTTCCGGGTTTAATCTCTTATGCAGCTCCTCCAGGTGGAGGTACGACGGATTATGCAGTAGATATATACTATAAAGCATTAGAAGAAGGTAAATATACTTCCTACATTAATAAAGGTACATACATGGACATGATGTATATGCCAGACGCGCTAAATGCTATTGTAGATTTAATGGAAGCAGACCCTTCAAAATTAATTCACCGTAATTCCTTTAACGTAACAGCGATGAGTTTTGAACCGGAAGAGATTGCTGCAGAAATACGTAAGCATATTCCACAGTTTGAAATTAGTTATGATGTTGACCCGGTACGACAAGGAATTGCTGATAGCTGGCCAAATGCGATTGACCCAACTTGTGCTAAAGAAGAGTGGGGCTTTAAAGCAAAGTATGATTTAGCTAGCATGACGAAAGATATGCTAAGCAAACTAAAGGCGAAATAAATAAAAGTATTTGAAAAAGCTACCCATTTTAAATTAACGGGTTCGGTTGCTGGGGAGAAAACATTAAATAACATTATATTTAGAGACATAATTCGTAGATGAATTATCGTCTCTTTTTTTATTACTATATCAATGGTTTTAAGAAATTAACATATGAATTAGCATTACTTTTGACACTAATTTTAGCAACACAACATAAATTTATGCGGTGTTGCTAAAATTAGTGCTAAAATTAGTGCTAAAACTGGTGTGAATTGGTTATACTATTAGTATGCTAATTTTCAGACTGGAGGTATATAAGGATGAAATTCATTAAACCAAAGAACGATAACGCTGAAAATGTAGATTGGCTTGTATCAGAACGTGTAAGGAATTTAGTAAAAACTTATGCAGAATACACGGAATATACCGAAAGTGAAATTGTGAATAGGTTCCTATTAAATCTTCTTGATGACAGAGACTTCATTGCTTGGATTGAAAGCAAAAGAAACAATCGAAGAATTGTAAAACAGCTTGAGATTGAAGGGTTAGTAGGTGACGAAAAGATTGGCTAAATTAAAACGTTTGGCTACAAGAGAAGATGGAAATTTAGTGGATGTCCTCTCGCCTCTTTCAATGAGTGAAATCGGTGAGAGAAACAAAGATTATAATGTTCTCACTCCAAAACAGTTTGGTACAAAATATAAAGATTTACTTTTCGCCCCAACTGAATTTACGTGGGATGGTTTCACATATCAAATTCAATACAATCATTGTGCGAATCCGTATTGTAAGTACCATAGTCAACCGCAAGTGAAGTACCCGACTAAAGGAAAACCTACCCGTTATAAACTTTCAGGCATTTCAACACACAAATCTATAAAATGCAATCCAGACCCAACAGGTACTGCTGGAGGTGTATTAGGTTGCTACACCTCCACTTTATCTAACTGGTCTGTTGCTCAAGAAATCCAACGTCTCGTTCGAATAAATTCAGTACAAGATAATGAACCTAATTATGTATTTCACAAGGCAGGGTGTATAGCTGAAGTTTCAACACCATTTACCGAGCCTGAATCGTTCTATAAACAAGGTAAAGGTAGATTAGGGACCCAAAGATTTCAATGTAAAATCTGTAAAAAGAAAACAACATTAACACCTGGTAGAGAACAATCTTCTACCTATAATCAAAAACGAAATGAAATCAACCTATCATTTGCAAAACTACTATTAAGTCGAACGCCTGTAACGAAAACTTGTGAATTTTTAGGGATTGGCAGAGGAACCTATTACGATAAATTAGAATTCCTCTATCGTAGATGCTTAGAATTTTTAGAAAGACACGAAATCAAACCCTTACAAAAATTAGAATTCAAAGAAATGTGGGTTAATACAGATAAAATGACCTACTATTTGAACAATGTACGTCAAAAAGGAATGGGCGGCAGCCGATACGATGATGTAGAAGAAAATCAGTTCCCTACTCACACTGTTGTATCTGCTGATGTGGAATCTCGGTATGTGTTTCGAGGTGACGTAGCCTATGATTGGGAAGTCGCACTTGGAGATATTGCCTTAGATACAGTCTTACAAAAAGAAGACCATTTAAATGAATTTGCTAAAAAACACGCTCATTATCCAAAGTTTAGTCATTATCCTCAGCCTCCTTCTGCTAACGATACTCAAAATAAAAGCGAGTATTATAAGGAACTTACTTTGGTGGAACGAAGAGCCAAATATACAGATGGTTTACACGTCGGTTCGACTTACACAACAATTGCACATCTATGGCTTATTAAACAACTTGTAAAGGCAAGAGAATGGCGTTTTGTGACCGATGAAGACCATTCGCTTATGACTTCTATCAATCGTGTCTTTTCGAAGGAAATACGACTATCTGACGCTCATCATTTTCTTTGTCAAACGGATAAGACCAAAACAAGAAAACAAGCTCGTGAAGAATTCGTACAAGCGAGAGTGGATTTAATAAATTGGGGAACACTGCGAGGCTATGGAACAAGGTCATTACGAAAACTAGCTTACCTTCAAATGTCGGAGTTATTTGAAACACACACTTTTCATAAAGAAGTGATAACACCATCTGGAACTCATTTGGAGTATGCTGACAACCCTATTTTACATCCGCTCGCCACTATTGATAGAGGTAAGCGTTCTGTGGATTGCACAACGAATCTATCGTCCCTAGAACCAAAGGATGTAGCTTCGTTGATGTTGAACGTAAATGATAATGCTACTAACACATTCATTCATCATATTCGAAGAAGTATATCTATCCTTGAAAGACCTCTGACAACAGCACGCGGTGATGGTAAAACTTATATCTACTCAAATTTCAACCCGAAATATGCACAAATGGCTATAACTATTCTTCGAACCTATTACAACTTTTGTAAGCCTTATAAGACGAAAGATATAACTGCAACACCCGCACAACGGTTGGGTTTAACTGATAAACAATTCTCTTTAAAAGATATAATTTACCTTAGATAAATCATCCTATTTTTAATGGGATGATATTTTTTTGAAGGAATACCTTGCATAATTAAGTAATATTATTTATAGTGAAATAGGAGGTGAGATTATGGAAGTAAATAAAGAAGTTTTAAAAGGTCATATTGATACGTTGATTTTGTCGCTTTTACATAGTCAGGATATGTATGGGTATGAATTAGCTAAATTAGTGAGAGAAAAAAGCGAAGAACAATTCGAACTAAAGGAAGGAACGCTTTATTTGTCTTTAAAGCGATTAGAAAAAAATGAATGGATTTCTTCTTATTGGGGTGATGAACAAGGACCTGGAGGAAGAAGAAAATATTATAAACTTACGCCTTTAGGTGAAGAAGGGTTTGTAGAAAAGCGTAAGGAATGGCAATTTGTTAAACAAATTATTGATAAATTTATTGAAGGGGGAGATAAAGTATGAAACAGATAGAAAAGTTTGTGGATGAGGTTTATCAAAGTGCAAGTGGAAACAAAAAAGAAATAGAAGAGTTAAAAAAAGAGATGAAAAATCATCTGTTAGAATCGGTTCACGAATTGAAATCAGAAGGAAAGAGTGAACAAGAAGCAATTGAGCTTGCAATAGAAAGATTTGGCGGAGAAAAAGAAATACGTTCTGTTGTGGGACAACTGTTTAAAGCACAAAAAGTATTTGCAAAATGGATGCTTAATTTTGCATTAGTTTTTCTTGTACTAGGTTCAGTGATATTTGCAACAATGATGTTTATCGGTGATAAAAATTATGAAAAAAGTGAAGAAGTAGCTTTCAACTTACTGGAACGTCTAGGTGAAAGCGAAGTATTGACGGCGGAAATAAAAAAAGAGATTACAACGATAGTTGAAGAAAATGAAACAATTAAACGAATTGAGGTTTTTAATCTTGATAACAACCCTGATGCTTTAAGAGGAGAACCAGATTTTATGTACCAAAAGGATATTTGGATATCAGAAGTATTTGGTAACGGTTGGGACAATAGTGGAACCGATGAAGAACACGTTTGGTTTGTTGGTATTGGTACGAAAATCCACGATAGTTTAGCATTTAATATATTTCTTGTAGGTGTTTCAATATATTGGGTTTTATTTACTCTTTGGGCGATTATCAATGCTCATCATAGAAACCGCTTGAATGCTGGATGGATTATTGCATTTGCTTTCTTCAATGTTATTGGTTATCTGGTTTATTCTTTGAGAGGGAAAAATGCAGCACTTTCTGACAAATAAGAAAGCAAAAAACGCTCAGGACTACCTGGGCGTTTTTATATGTTATTTTAGTTGTTATTTCTTTGTTAAAACATTAGTTAATTGATGTCTTATTTACAGTAATATTTTGCATTTTCTCCTCAACAACCGAACCCGTTAATTTTAAATAGGGTAGTTTTTTTTTGTAACGTATACGCGAAAATAAAAAAAGTAGAAAAATAAAGAAGTATATTAAAATACACCATTACCTTACCATAGTTTTTTGGTATAATTTAATAGAATATTAAAATTATTTAACCGTCAAGTAGTGAAGGGTGAGAAATTTGGGCAGTTTAACTAGTGTTGAGATGGCCGTTTTAATATTAGTACCATTATTAGCATTATCCATTTATTTTAATTTGGCAACATTAACAGCGGATGAAAAAGACGGAAAGAAAAAAGGGCTGATTACAATAGCTAAGGAAGCGATTGCCAAAAGCCTATCTAATAGACGACGAAGCTATAGAATTAATTTTATGGATGAAAAGCAAAGTTGTTATTTAACTGTTATTAATGTTGGAGACAAAAATGTGAATGAAAAACCTATTGAAGGTAAAGGTAGATTAGTAGATATTAGTGGCACAGGCATGAGAGTTATATTTGATCAACATTTACCTGTACGAGATAAAGTTATTGTAGCGGTGAAATTCGCACTAGAAGAGGATTTTAAATTAGAAGGGCATGTAGTTAGAAAAACAGAAACATATAAAGATTCTTTAATAACATATGGCATCGATTTTAAAAAAATATCAGTAGTTGATGAAAGTCGCCTAATAAGAATTATCATGTCTTTTAACCGTGACAAGAAGCGGTCAACTTTACCTAAACGAAAAAAACTAAATAGAACAATATAGAAAATGCCAAAATAAGCTCGCTATTAAGTGAGTTTTTTTGTTTAAAAATTCTTAAAACATTGACACTTCATAAGTGGAGTCCTTAAAATTAATTTAGACTGTATAAACAAGGAGGAAAAAATGAATAAAAATTCCTTTCAATTAACGGAAAGTTTTGCAATGGAACTTGATAAAGCAGATGTATTAAATAAATACCGAGATGAATTCTACCTGCAGCCTAACAGCATTTATATGGATGGAAATTCATTAGGATTAATATCAAAGAGAGCAGAGAAGACACTTTTAGAGTCGATAGAGGATTGGAAAACATTAGGGATAGATGGCTGGTTAGAAGGTAAGCACCCGTGGTTTTATCTATCAGAACGATTAGGTTCGTTAACTGCCCCTTTAGTTGGTGCTTTAACAGAAGAAGTAATAGTAACTGGTTCTACTACAGTGAACTTACATCAGTTGGTAGCTACGTTTTACCAACCAAAAGGAAAACGTACTAAAATCTTAGCAGATGAATTAAATTTCCCTTCTGACATCTACGCACTTCAAAGTCAGTTGAAGCTTAAAGGCTATGATCCAAATGAGCATTTGGTCCGAGTGGAAAGCCGTGATGGTAGATTAATAGAGGAAGATGATATTATTGCTGCAATGTCGGATGAAATTGCCTTAATTATATTACCAACAGTTCTTTACCGAAGCGGACAACTACTTGATATGGAAAGGTTAACAAAAGAAGCTCACGACCGTGGAATACTAATTGGCTTTGATGGATGTCACTCTGTTGGTGCAATCCCTCATGAATTAAGCAAGTGGGGCGTTGACTTTGCATATTGGTGTAATTATAAATACTTAAATAGTGGACCTGGTGGAGTTGCTAGCTTGTATGTAAATAAAAAACATTTTAATCAGGTTCCTGGACTTACTGGTTGGTTTGGATCAAGTAAAGATAAGCAGTTTGATATGGAGCATATTTTTACACCTGCAGAGCACGCGGGAGCTTTCCAAATAGGGACTCCACATGTATTTAGCACTGCACCATTGTTAGGGTCATTAGAAATTTTCACAGAAGCTACAATTGATAAGGTTCGTGAAAAATCACTCTATAGCACTGCTTATATGATGTACTTAATGGAAAGTGAGCTTGCAGGTTTAGGATTTGAAATCGGAAACCCAAGAGACGATGTTCGCCGCGGTGGTCATGTATGTTTAGAACATAAGGAAGCGGCAAGGATATGTAAGGCACTAAAAGCTAATGGTGTAATTCCAGATTTCCGTTCACCGAACATTATTCGCTTAGCACCGATTGCGTTATACAACACATACCATGATGTTTGGAAAGTAATTCAAATTTTAAAACGTATAATGAATGATAAAGAATATGAAAAATTTGAAAACAAACGTGGAGTAGTAGCCTAAGGGGGACGTTCGAATATGAGTTTAATTGATATTTCTCGCCCTTTACAAAAAGGTGTTCCGAATTGGCCAGGGGATACGGAGTTTAACTACGAAGTAAGCTGGTCAAAAGAACAAAGTGGTTCTGTAAATGTAGGGAAAATAACAATGAGTATTCATACAGGTACACATATTGATTCGCCATTTCACTTTGATAATGAAGGGAAAAAAGTGAAAGATTTAGATATTAATATTTATGTTGGTGAAGCACTAGTAGTCGATATGACTGGAAAAGATAGTATTGGCGCAGATGACCTAAAGCACATCGACTTCGAGGGTGTCGAAAGAATATTATTAAAAACGAACTCATGGAAAGATGCCACTATTTTCCCGGAAACAATTACGTATTTACGTCCAGATATTGGACAATTTCTATCGGAACAAGGTGTAAGACTAATTGGTGTGGATGTTCCATCTGTTGACCCATTAAATAGCAAAGAGCTAGAAGCACATCATGGCCTTCATAAACATGAGATTTATATATTAGAGGGAATTAACTTGGAACATATTGTACCAGGCCGCTACGAACTAATGGCCTTACCTCTAGCATTAAGTGAGGCAGATGGTAGTCCTGTGCGAGCAGTATTAAAACCAATCCTTTAGGAGGAATAAAAATGAATCAAAACAAACTATCAGATTATGAAAAGTATATTCGTACTGAAGAATTACTGAACTTACAAAAGAAACAAGAAGAACTTTGTTGTGAGGATGAGTTAACATTCCAAATGGTTCACCAAATTGCCGAATTACATTTTAAATTAATCTTACAATATTTAGACTTAGCTAAAAAGCATATGGAAAACAAAGAAATTATCGAAGCTACAGCGCAAATGAAACGTGTTAATTTACAAGTGAAACATGTCCCAGAAGTGTTCAGCATGACTAAGGTTATTAGTCCAAGAGACTACCATACGATCCGTCTTTCACTAGGGCAAGGAAGTGGGCAAGATTCGCCAGGGTTTAATGCAATTTTAAAAGAAGGACCAACACTTTATGAGCCGTTTGCAAAGTTACTTGAAAATAGAAACTTAACAGCACTTGAACTGCATAAAACATTTAGAGAGAACTTTGATTTATATGAACTCATGAAAGAGATGAACCAATTTGACGAAGCGTTCCAAAGCTTTCGTTATCATCATTTTCAAATTGTGCGTCGCATGATCGGTATAAATACAAATAGCTTAAAAGGCGTTCCTGCTCAAATGTTACAAAAAGGCATGCGCCAAGAGTTTTATCCAGAACTTTGGCAAGCGGTATGCGAACTTACTGATTGGACTGGAAGTAGTTATGACGCAAAACCATTAGAAGATTAGCAGATTTTAGACTCGCAAATTTTTTGCGGGTCTTTTTTGCGCCTTAAAACTGGTCAAGTAACGTATTCAGTATAACTGTATATGTCATAAGGTCTATTACAGTTTTGTACATCCGGCATATTTTGAGTGAACAAAAGTCCAAACATCATTAAACTCTATTGCTTTCGTTTCAATTACAGTGCTTAATGAAATGTATAAATATTCTGTATATTAAGTTGCTTTTGAAATGAAATTAGGAGGAGTTAAGATGAACAGAAAAGGAACAGGTAAGTTTTTGAAAGTGCTATCAACAGCATTTTTAACAAGTCAGCTTTTATTTGTTGGAAGTGGATCAGCTTTTACTAATCTACCAAGCTCTGATATTTCTTCTGTAGAAAGCGGAGTTATGTTGCCACCTCATGAGGATGGGCACGACCATTCCGAAACACGAATCTTTGATGTGAGAGAAAGCATGCAAGTCTTTAAACCTACTGAGGATCAAATAAATGCTGTCAGTAAACTAGGATCTAAAGTTCATATTAAGTGGAATGAAAAATTCGGAACGCCTTCAATGATTGTGAAAAATGAAGGTTATTTAACTGCTGCTACTAGTGGTGATGCAGTGACAATTGCTCGAAATTGGCTAGAGGAAAATGCAGCAATTTACGGATTAACGGCAGCAGATATTGCAAACTTTAAAGTAATTAGAGACTTTGAATTACCTGGTACTGGATTGCACCCAGTGACATTCCAGCAAACATTTAACGGAATTGAATCGGTCTACGGAGGACGGATTATCGTAGCTGTAAATAGAGACGGGAAGATACTTTCAGTTACAGGAAACCCAAGTCGTTCCGCTAAGTTAATTGGTGAATATAAGCTAACGGCAGCTGATGCGTTAATGAAAGCAGTCGCTTTGCACAAACCAATAGTTAATTTCATGCCAGAAGCATTAGAAGACGAAAATGGATGGGACGTATTTTCAGGATTAGAGGTATTCCCAACTGTCCAGCGTGTGAAAAAAGCTGCTTTTATTACGAATGACGGTGTTCGTCCAGCATTCCGTGTTTTATATGTAGAAGAGCTGGATAAAGGGTTTGAAATTGTAATTGATGCAGAAACAGGAAAGAAACTGTATCAACGTTCATTAGTTGATCATTTAACAGGGGCTGCTGAAGGATTAATTTTTGAAAACTTCCCAGGTTCAAAAGATGGTGGTGGTTATCAAACAGTTAAGTCGTTTGCAGGTGATCCTATAGCCTCTCCTTTAGGTTGGATATTCTCAAATACAGGTGCGACAAGTGTTACGACACTAGGTAACAATGCTGATACATTCGCGAACTGGAGTAACTTTTTAGCTCCTGAAGCACCTGGTGTCGTTCGTCCTTATGCAGTAAATGGTAAGTTTAAATATACATTTAAAGATGCTTGGGCAACAACAAACAATGCTAATCCAGAAGGGACAGTAGCAACGTCCTATTCAGAAGACGTGTATAGTGCTACGACAAACCTTTTCTATCATCATAATCTTTTTCATGACTATTTATACAATCTAGGTTGGACAGAGCCTGCTGGTAACATGCAAGCAACCAACATGGGTCGTGGAGGTTTAGACGGAGATCCAATTTTAGGCCTTGTTCAAGCTGGAGCTTTATCTGGAGGGGCACCGACGTATACTGGTCGAGACAATGCGTACATGTTAACACTTCCAGATGGAACAGCAGCATGGAGTGGAATGTTTTTATGGGAGCCAATTGCAGGTGCTTTTGAAGGCGCATATGCAGATGGTGATTTTGATGCAGGGATTATTTATCATGAATACTCTCATGCACTTTCTAATCGTTACGTAGCAGGTGGAGAAGCATTAGGGAGTCATCAAGCTGGCTCAATGGGAGAAGCTTGGGGAGACTTCTTCGCAATGCATTACTTAATGAAAGAAGGATTACAAAAGGAACCAGTGGTAGGTGCTTATGTAACAAATAACAACGAAAGAGGAATTCGTAATTATTCGTTATCTGAATCACCGTATAACTTCGGTGATATTGGTTATGACATTCTTGGACCACAAGTACATGCTGATGGAGAGATTTGGTCTTCAATCTTATGGCATGTTAGAACAGCGCTAATCGATGAGTATGGGAAAGCAGAAGGTGAAAAAGTAATCGAACATCTTGTCATGGATGCAATGCCAATCTCGACTCCAGATCCATCTTTTGATGAAATGCGTACTGCAATTATTGCAGCAGAATACGATCGTTATGGTGGAAAGTATAGCAACACAATTTGGAAGGCATTTGCCCAACGAGGTTTAGGAGAAGGTGCAATCTCTGATGGAAATGATACAGATGTTACTACAACATTCAAGCATCCTGATGCAACAGAAAATGGAAAGCTTGTTGGTACATTTATTAATAAAGATACAAAAGAGCCTTTAGAAGGAATTAGAGTAATTGTCGGGCAGTTTGAAGCTCGTACTAGTGAAGTTGTAAAAACAGATGAAAACGGAAACTTTGCTTTTGATATAGTAGATGGCACGTATGATATCACTGTTCAAGCACAAGGATTTGGCTCTCATACATTTAAAAATGTGATAATTACTAAAGGGAAAACAACTAAACTTAACAAACAGCTATCACCTAACTTGGCATCAATGTTTAACGGAGCAACAATTTCTCCTAACAGTACAGATGAACAAGAAAGTAATCCATTAAAGAATGCAATAGACGATACAGAAGGAAGTGTTTACGCTTCTTCCGTACAAGAAAATGGATTTATGGGAACTGAGTTTATTGTCGACTTGGCAGGTGATGAGCCAGTAACCATTTCACACATTCAAGTAAGTGCATTTAAGGACATTGCTAAATCTCGTTATGCTACTTTAAAGGATTTCGAAGTTCAAGTATCTGAAGATGGCTTGAATTGGCAAACAGTTGTGGATGATACATTTACTTACGGTTTACCAAGACCAGCTACTCCAGATTTACATTATAGAGGATTTGATATTAATCCTGTTACAGCAAAATATTTAAAATTAGTTGCTAAAAGCTCACAATATAATGGAAAAGGATATATCCAGGTTGGAGAAATTCAAGCATTTTCATCAAAGAGTAATGATGTTGAACAAATTGAAATTGCACCGCTACCAGACTTCGAATCAGGACCATTCACAATTCTAGGTGGTAATGCTGCAAATGGAATTGGTCAATTAGCTGGTGTAGATGCTACTGGTGGAGTAACAGAAAATGAGTTTATAACTACTCAAAATCCTAACCCTGTTTCACAAGGTGTGGATGGTTATGTCATTACACTCCCATCAAATGATGGAGACCGTTATAATTACGGAGGTTATAATGTAAGTGTCATTGGAGATAACTCAACGGCACTAGATTTAGATGTATACTTCTACGATAAAAACTTTAGTCTCATTGGTTCCATCGCAACTTCGGGCGCGAATGAATCTGGAGTAATCCCTGGTGGAACACGCTATATTTTTGTAGCATTATACACAGGAGCTAATGTTACAGTAAACGTAAAAGCAATAAGTCCATACTAGAAAAAAGGGATGCCAAATTAATTGGCATCCCTTTCTAGTAAAGTAAATTTTGGTATTTGCAACAGCGTATGAAAATGATTAAATTACCCAGTTTCCATTTCTAAATACTGCTTCAATTTTTCCGTCCTCTGTTTCACCATCTATATTTAACTCGCCAGAACCTATCATGAAATCAACATGAGTGATACTATCATTTAAACCATCAGCTATAAGGTCAGCTTTTGTCATTTTATTTCCACCTTTATATGCTATAGGGATGCAGTTTCCGAGCGCTAAATGACACGAAGCATTTTCATCATATAACGTATTATAAAAGACGAGATTTGAATTTGAAATTGGTGAGTCATGTGGTACTATAGCGATTTCTCCAAGGTAAGAAGCACCTTCATCTGTTTCTAATAAATGTTTTAATGCATCATAGCCTTTCTCGGCATTAAATTCTATGACTTTTCCATCTTTAAAAGTAAAACTAAAATTCTCTATTAAGGTACCAGATAAGTTTAATGGCTTTGAACTTGAGACGGTACCATTAACTCCATTTTTTAAAGGTACAGTAAACACTTCTTCAGTTGGTAAGTTTGGTACAAAATCTATCCCTTTTTCATTCGTAAACTCTGCGCATATCCAATGTTGTTTCTTAGGAAGTTCAATCGTTAAGTTTGTCCCAGGACCGCTATAATGTAAATATTTATAGCGCTTGTTATTTAATAAGCTTGCTTTCAAATTTAATCGTTCAATATGTTGTTCCCAAGCCATAACAGGATTTTCTTGGTCTACTCTTGTCACGAAGAAAATCATTTCCCAAAGCTTTTCCAATGCTGACGCAAGTGGCTCGCCAGGAAAAACAGCTTTCGCCCAAGCTTCGGTTGGAATGGATACAAGTGACCAACTAATTTTACCGCTCCCGATCATTTCACTCATTTCTTTCATAGCTGATCCCATAGCTTTTTTGGAAGCTGCCACTCTTTCTGGAGCTACATCTTTTAATAAATCGGGATTAGGGGCATAAATGTTTAGAAATGCGCAGTTATCTTTCGCTAATTGGGTCATACCATCTACTTTCCATTGTGGAACTTCTTCTAGAGCTTTAAAAGGTGCATGAGTTGCTTTAAGTAAATTTATCTCTTCATCGTGATACTCAACGTATACGAGATATGCACCAGCTTCGTATGCAGCTTTTGTGACATACCTAACGTACTGTGCGGCTTCAATGGGTGCTTGAATAACAAGCTTCTGCCCTTTTTGAATATTAAGTCCAATGTGAATTGTTACTTCTGCGTATTTCTTTAATAATTTATTGAAATTATCCATGCAAATACTCTCCCTTAACTGTCTCTTAAAATTATAGACGAGAAGGGTAGAGGATATGTTACAAAGAAATAGAAAAAACGAAGAGAGATTGATTTATCTCACTTCGTTTTTTAAATAATTTAGTTACTGTAACGATTTCTTCTATAAAGGAAAATTGTTAATACTCCTATAAATAGGAGAAGTACCCCAGTTACTAAATAATTGTAATAAGATGTTGCCGTTGCAGGCAACTCTTGAGGAATTGGCGTTAATTCAATATCATGCCTAACTATTTCTTGGTTTACTTCAATAACAGGACTTTCATAAAGTTCATAACCATTCTTCTTAACTAAAATGTAGTAATCCGCTTCAGGATATACCATGTACGCATATTTACCTTCAACACTACTGTTTTGCGGATTGTGATTATCATTTGGTGGGAAAGTAAGAATTGGAAGTTCTACTAAAGTATCCTTCACTCTTCCATTTTCTTGATTTCGAACTGTGTCAGCATAATATAACTCAACTACAGCACCTTCAATAACCTCACCAGTTTCTTTATTTGTAATAGTACCGTATGGATCAATTAAACAAGAGGAGATATTTAATTCACCATCATTTGAAATAACGACAGCTAAACTTGACACTTGAATTTTTGAACCATCTTCAAATACATAATAAAACTTTAAAGTGTAAGCTTTATTAACATCCAAGCCATCTATGAGAAACACTCCAGTACGTGCATCAACAGAGCCATTTAGACTAGTAATGTCCCCACTTTCATCCTCAACTTCAACAATAATGCTATCGTAGTTTTCTAAACTTAACGTACCATTACTACCATCACTCAAGAGAATAATACCGGTAGCAGATTCAGTAGAATAGAATTCGTCTGTGCCAGAACCACTTACAGAACCGGCAGTTACACTTTGTTTAAAGGTAACATCTTGCATTGTATTCCCAATTAATACTGGTTTTGTAATTTCTAATAAATAGCTAACATTTCCGTTAGGTATTGTAATGACATACTTTCCTTCTACATCGCTAAGTACAGTTGTTGTAAAGTCAATCGTACCATCTTGATTAAAGTCAGAAGATAATACGACCTTTGCGTTATGAATTGGTTCATTTGTTTCATTATCAATGACAACACCTGAAATGATAGCAGGGTTAAAAGAAATAGATATTTGTTCTTGTTCTACAAAGTTACCATCGAGATTATAGGCCTTTGCGCTAACAAGGTATGAAAGAGTTTCATCACTTTCAGTTTTAGCAGAGACATATTTTACAGTTGCAATCCCAGTCTGGTCTGTAAATGCAATGAAACCTTCAGGGAATGAGCCTACAGGTGCAGAAAACTTCACTTCATAGTTTACTAGAGGTTCACCATTAGTATCAGTTAACTTTGCTGTTAAAATTGTATGGTCTATTCCATTTCCTAAGATATTCTGTGGTTGTGCTGATAAATCAATAGTAATGTTTATCTCAGTTTCATCAATTACATTTGGATCAACAACCTTGAAGGAAATGCTAACTGGTTCACTGACATTTCCTTGGTCATCTTCTGCAGTTACAGTCACTATATGAATCCCTTCCGAGAGAATAGGTGTTGGATGATATATCCATTCACCATTTTCATTAGCTGTTAGTGTAATAGGTTCGTTGTCATCTAAAACTAACGTGACCTTACTTCCAACATCGGCAGTTCCAGTAATAGGTATATCTCCTAACTCTAAAACACTATTATCTAGAGGATTATCAATACTTACTTCTGGAGCTAAAGTATCAATCGTTAATGATTGTGTAGCAGTCGTACTATTTCCAGCTTCGTCAGTAATCGTAGCTGTCACTTCATACGTACCATCAGTTAATTCATCAACATCGATTGTCCATGTCCCATTAGTAACAGTAGTCGTGTAACTCTTACCATTTAAAGTAATAGTAACTACTGAGTTATCAGGAGCATCAGTCGTCCCACTAACAGTAGGAGTTGAATCATTTGTCGTACGCTCAGCTCCACCATCAATTGTAAGAGTTGGTGCAGTAACATCGATTGTAATTGTAATAGATGTACTCTTCGGATTACCTAAAGCATCAGTACCGGTAGCTTTTACAGTATAAGTACCTTCCAATAAGTTTTCCGTTGGCGTGTATGTCCAGTTTTCGTTTGCCACAGTAGCATGTCCAGAGTGAACAACACTATTGTTTTCATCAATAAATTCAACAATGACGGTACTACCTGCCTCAACAGTACCAGTAACTGTAGGAGTTTGGTCGTTTAAAACAGCTCCATTTTCAGGAGAAGTAATGGCAATAGTTGGTCCAGTCGTATCAATTGTTAATGACTGCTTAGCAGTCGCGCTATTTCCAGCTTCATCAGTAATCGTAGCTGTCACTTCATACGTACCATCCGTTAGTTCATCAGTATCGATTGTCCATGTCCCATCAGTAACAGTAGTCGTGTAGCTCTTACCATTTAAAGTAATAGTAACTACTGAATTATCAGGAGCATCAGTTGTCCCACTAATAGTAGGAGTTGAATCATTTGTCGTACGCTCAGTTCCACCATCAATTGTAAGAGTTGGTGCAGTAACATCTATGATAAAGCTCACTGAAGCTTCTGTATCATTTCCGTTATTAAAGGTAGAAATTGCTTTTGCTAAATATGTTCCATCAGAAAGACTACTAACAGTATTGTATGTCCAGTTTCCATCTTCATCTAGCTCGGCAACGCCAGTTTCAATAATCTTTTCTAACATATCATAAATCGTTATTGTAACTTTATCACCATTTGTTGTACCTGATATTATTGGATGATAATTGCTTAGTAATGCACCTTCTTCAGGTGAATCAATTTTTAATTCTGGTCCTATTGTAGATAAAATTAACGTTTGTGTTTTTGTAGAAACATTTCCAGCTTCGTCAGTAATCGTAGCTGTCACTTCATACGTACCATCAATTAATTCATCAACAGTGACTGTCCAAGTGCCATCAGTAACAGTAGCCGTATAACTTTGCCCGTTTACAGTAACAGTAACGATTGCACCATTAGGAGCATCAGTTGTCCCGCTGACAGTAGGAGTTGAATCATTAGTCGTACGCTCGGTTCCGCCATTAATTGTAAGAGTTGGTGCAGTAACATCGATTGTAATTGTAATAGATGTACTCTTCGGATTACCTAATGCATCAGTACCAGTAGCTTTTACAGAATAAGTTCCTTCGTTTAAATTTCCTGTTGGCGTGTATGTCCAATTTTCGTTTGTCACAGTAGCATGTCCAGAGTGGACAACACTATTGTTCACATCAATAAATTCAACAAGCACAGTACTACCAGCTTCGACAGTACCTGTAACTGTAGGAGTATGATTATTTAAAATAGCTCCATTTTCAGGAGAAGTAATGACAATAGCCGGTCCAGTCGTATCGATTGTTAATGACTGCTTAGCAGTCGTAGTATTTCCAGCTTCGTCAGTAATCGTCGCAGTCACTTCATACTGACCATCAGTTAGTTCACCAACATCGACTGTCCAAGTGCCATCAGTAACAGTAGTCGTGTAACTCTTACCATTTAAAGTAATAGTAACTACTGAGTTATCAGGAGCATCGGTTGTCCCGCTAATCGTAGGAGTAGATTCATTAGTCGTACGCTCGGTTCCGCCATTAATAGATAATGTAGGCTTTGTCGTATCAACAATTAAGTTTATAGAATCACTTGCTGTTTGTCCTTGCTCCTCTACAGAAGCACTTACAACGTATGTTCCCTCAGCTAAAGCTTCTGGCCATTGCACTGACCATGAACTATTAGAAACAGTTGTAGTATATGACGTGTTATTAATCGTTACAAAAATAGTAACACCGTCCATTGCGTTGGATGAACCTGTGAAAACAGGAGTAACAATATTAGTGACTAGTGGGTTAATCGTATCAATATTTATATTTAATACTTTTGCTTCAGCAACAGATAATTCAATCGATGAAGTTGAAGTTTGGTTTATTTCATCGGTTATTGTTGCTTTTACTTGATACGTCCCTAAAGGTAAATTACTGTTTGGGGTAAATTCCCATACACCGTTTGCAAGAGATGCACTTCCAGTAGCAACAACATTGTTTCCGTTAATAAATTCGACTACGATGTTATTAGTAGAAGTTCCACTAGTATAGGAACCTGAGATTGTTGGTGTGCTATCTGTAACTGCACTGCCAGTACTCGGCGTTGTAATGGTTATTTCAGGAGCAATAATTTGAGAAGGATCAACAGTTAATTCTTGTTCGTCGATACCAAATTGCCCATCTTCCTCAACAATAGCCGAAACATTATATACACCATTATTTAAAGCGGTAGTAACAAGTGTTTGCCACTGCCCGTTCTCGACAGTAGTTTGATAAGTATATGTTTTTGTTGGATCTGATTTTAAATATAAAGTAACATCAACAAAGCTACCGTCAGCTGCAGATGAAGATCCAGAAATTAAAGGTGTGTTGTCATTTGTTGTTTTTGTATCGCCACCAGCGATTTCAATAGTTGGTGGATTTGGTGTTGTACCATTAATTAAAATAGGTTCACCCCATGCATCAGCAAAAGATGTCGGATGCCCACCCATTCTATCCTTGTTATAGTTACTAGCATTTGCAGATGTCGCATAGAAAAGTTGGATCATGCTAGTTGGTGTTAAGCCTGTAACGGCCGCAAAATCTGTCCATGGAACAGCCCAATAAGCGAAGAAATCTTGGTCATTATTAAAGTTACTAAGAGAAACATCAATGGGAAGTGCGTCAGCATAATCTATTGCTGGACCTGTCCAAAGCCAATCTTCGGCTTGATCTCCCCAACTATCTAGCTCTTTATCCGTATTTTTACCAATTTGAACAGTTTCTGCTAAACCGTTTAGAGAAACCATGTATTCCCAATCATGTTCATTCCCGTCAGTATTAAACAAAACAGTCCAAGCATATTGGTCAAAGTTATCATTTTTATTGTTTAAAGGGTTTGCATCAAGGCGCATTTTGAAATATAAGTATGTAGAATCATAGGAGTAAGAGACTGCGGGTAATTCACTATTACCAGCTATGTCTGTTGAGTTAGGGTTTTGATCTAAAGGGTCATTTCCTTCTCCGACAGCGTATGGTAACCAATCCACGTTGCTAAAAATTTGATTACTACCATACTCAGAAAAGGCCCTATTAAGAGGGAAGACCGATTGTGAGAATAATAGAATAAAAGTTAAAAATAAAGCGAGTTTCCTTTTCATAAATACCTCCGAATAATATTTGACAATACATATAAGTATACCATTGGAGTGGCGAAATTTGTCGTATTATTATAAAAAATGCAATTTTTTAGTAAAAGAAGCTATTTATTAACAATAAAAAAACCTCAAAAATGATTACATTTTTGAGGTTTCGTTAAGTAATTTTTTTCTTCTAGTGATAAATACATTCAAAGATATTCCAGCTACTAAAATGCTCGTTAAAATAATCGCTATATAGTAGGGAGTAGTATTTCTCTTGTTTTGAGATGTACCTTCATTATCACTACTTTTAGTTTCGCTACCTTCCTGGTCAGTTTCTACATTCACCATCACATATGGTTCGTACAATACCTTCAGTTGTTGTTCGCCTATAAAAGCATCGGAAGGATCATTTGCATAAGCACTTACTGTATAATTTTGTGACTTTTCGCTTTCAGTTTTAGCTGACACATATTTTACAGTTGCATATCCATCGGCATTAGTAACAGCTTTATTCCCTTCTGGAAACGAGCCAAGAGGTGCGGAAAAGAACACTTCAGCATTTCCTACTGGCTTTCCATCTTCGTCTAGCAATTTAGCAGTTAAAAAAGTAAAATCAGTTCCGTTTGCTATAAGTGAAGGTGACTCTGTTGTTAAAAATAGGCGACTAGCACTAGAATCTTCTTTGGCTAATTGAAATGATGTATAAATAGGGGTGCTACCATTTCCGTGTAAATCTTCAGCAACTACAGATACTTCGTAATTTCCTAATGCTAAGGTATTCCCTAACTCATAGCTCCAAATGCCAAGTTGATTGGCCTTGACCTGAACGGTTTCTTCATTATTAAGATTTATCTTTATAATACTCCCAGCATTAGAATTACCAGTTAAAGTTATGTCATTACTAGAGAGAATACTGCCGTTTTTAGGACTGACAATAGAAATTTCTGGAGGTGTTGTATCAATGGAAAACAAAGATGATAATTCTCTTTTGTTCGTTGCATTATCCTCAACTGTCACCAATAAACGGTAGTCATTATCTTTTAACGGCTCTTGTACTTCAAACTTCCAACTTCCATTTTCATCAGAGGCAATCGTTTGCTCTATAATTACTTTATCACCTTGCAGAATGATTAATGAAACATCTATGCGAGGAGAAGTAGTTCCTTCTATTATTGGTGTTGCGTTCGTAATAGTAGATTCATGTATTAAATTTGATAACTTAATTTCTGGCGCTATCGAATCAATAGTAAACGTAGTTTCTACACTTTGTTCATTGCCTATTTGATCATAAGCGTTAACTACTACTCGATACGTACCATCTATTAATGGCTTTTCTATTTCTATTTTCCAATTCTTATCAAGCGTTCCTAATTTCTTTTCAGCTACTAGCTTATTATCTTTGTCAAAAAGTAAAATAGAAAGAGAATCTCCGTCAACATCTATAGTACCTGTAATTACGGGCATATTGTTTTTTGTGATGAAATTTAAAGTTGGACTAGTAATAGATATTACTGGACCCGTAGTATCTATTGTTAAAGATTGTTTAGCAGTTGCTCTATTACCTGCAACATCAGTAAGACTAACATTAACGACATATTGCCCATCTTGTAATTTGGATAGTTCCACTTGCCATTGACCATTTGAAACTATAGTCTCAAAAGTTTTATTTCCTATAGTTATTAAAGCGGTAGCGCCATTTCGGGCATCGGTTATACCCTTCAAAATAGGAGTCGTTTCATTGGTAGTTTTATTTTCGCCGCCATCAATAACTAAAGAAGGGGGTGTCAAATCAATTGTTAACATTTTTGTTTCCACGGTTGTATTGCCAGCTTCATCGGCAATAGTTGCTTCCATTTCATACTCATTTTCTTGTAATTCATTCAAATCAATAGACCAAGTGCCATTTTGGACTTTGGTGTTATAGCTTGTCCCATCAACAACTAAAGTAACTAAAGTGCCGTCACCTTCACCTGTTGTACCACTAATTGTAGGTGTTATATCATTCGTAATGTAAGCAATACTAGATTCGAAGTTTAACGTTGGACTTGTAACATCTATTGTAAGCTCAAGTGAGTCACTTCCAAGATTTTTTAATGAATCCTTTGCAAAAGCAGTGATCGTGTAAGACCCATCTGGGATAACTATATTCGGAGAAATTGACCACTCTTTATTAACTACAGGAACATTTTCAGAGAAGACGATATTATTGTTTTCGTCGGCAAATTGAACGGTTACTTTATCGCCTTCATCAATTGTTCCGCTCACAATTAATGTTTTCTTATTTACAGCCGAAACACTTGGAGAAGTTATAAAAATGATTGGACCAGTCGTATCAATAGTTATTGTCTTCTTATCAGTAGAAGAATTTCTTGCTTTGTCAGAAATAGAAGCGCTTACTTCGTATTCGCCGTCTTCTAAATGATCGATATCCAATGACCAAAAACCGCTTTCATTTACAATAGCTGAATAACTTTTATTATTTATAGTTACAAAAACATTCGCACCACTTATCTCATCCGTCTTACCAGAAATAGTCGGTGTGGAATCATTAGAAATAGTAGGAGTATCTTTTGTAATGCTAATTTTAGGTAATGTCATATCAATAGATATCTTTTGAGAAGCTTCTGCACTTTGATTTTGTTCAGTAATTGATACATAAACATTGTAGTCGCCTTCGAGTAAAGTCTCTGGCCATTGGATAGACCATACACCGCTCTCAACAGTAGCGAGAGCAGTCGTGTCTTCTATCGTAACAAAAGCTGTCACGCCATCTAAAGCGTTAGAAGTTCCAGAGATGATAGGGTTATATTTGTTTAATGTTAACTTTTCATCTTTATTAATGGAAATAGTTAATTCTTTTGTTTCAGAAATAGTTAAGTTATTAACTAAATATGTAGCTGTCCCAGTGTCATTTGTAATAATTGCTTTAATAAAGTAATTACCATATGGTAGTGCAGTAGATGGTGTATATGTCCAAGAACCATTTGAAACATTCGCTATACCAGTGTTCGTAACTTTATTATCTTCACTGTAAAATTCAATAGTGATAGTTGGAGTTGTCTCACTTGTGAATGTTCCAGAAACCGTTGGCGATCTATCAGTTACTACACTCCCTTTACTCAGGTTAGTAATAGAAACTGTAACTGTTCCTTCACTTGATTTGTTAGTTGTTTCTGATTCTGATTTAGGAGTATTAGGTTCGCTTTTACTAGGTGATGTAGTGGGTATATTTGGCTTTTCATCGCTAATAGTAGTTTTATAAATTATAAAAAATAAAATAGATAGAAGAATAAGGATAAATACAATTTTCTTTTTCATAAGGATCCCCCAAGAGAAGTGTGACAAAAAAATACAATTAATATATATTATAACAGTAAATCGACAATGTTTGGAAAAAAAAAGAAGAAATGCCAATGCATTTCTTCTTCATAGTATAGATAATATATTATATTGCCCAGTTTCCATTACGGAATAGTGGTTCCACTTCTCCGTCTGCAGTTTCCCCATCGATATCCATTTCAGCAGAACCAATCATAAAGTCAACATGAGTTAAACTTTCGTTTGCTCCTGCCTTATCTAGTTCTTCACGTGACATCGTTTTTCCGCCTTCTAAACAGAAGGAATATGCATTTCCTAAAGCAACATGGTTTGATGCGTTTTCATCAAATAATGTATTGAAGAAAATGATATTAGCATTTGAGATAGGAGAGTCATGAGGGACAAGGGCAACTTCACCTAAACGCTTTGCTCCTTCGTCCGTATCAAGTAAACTCTTTAATGATTCATATCCTGTCTCAGCAGTAAAATCGACCACTTTGCCATCTTTGAAAGTTAAGCTAAACTTATCGATTAAATTCCCACCATAGTTTAACGGTTTTGTACTTGATACTACACCATTAACACCATCTTTATGTGGTGTTGTAAACACTTCTTCTGTAGGAATATTCGCAACGAATTCAGTTCCAACTTCATTTGCACTTCTTCCCCCAGCCCAAATATGTTTCGGGTCTAATTCAATAGTTAAGTCTGTTCCTGGTGCTTTATAATGAAGCTTTTTATATTTCTTCTTATTTAAGAATTCTGCTTTGTTATCTAAGTTAGCCTTATGCTCTTGCCAAGCTTGAACTGGATCTTCTAAATCAGCGCGAGTAGCACTAAAAATTGCTTCCCACAGCATGTCAACTTGTTTCTCTTTAGGTGCATCAGGGAACACTTTTGCAGCCCAAGCTTCATTAGGAGCTGCAATGACACACCAGCTAACTTTATCAGCTTGCACATAATTACGATATTTTGCCATTGCTTGGCCACCAGCTTTTTGTGCTGCTTGAATTCTTAATGGATTTACCCCTTTTAGTAGATCTGGATTTTGTGAAACGATGGACATAAATGCTGCACCGTTTTCCGCAAGTGTTTCCATACCTTTTGCTTTCCAAGTTGGAAATTCATTAAAGGCTTCGTCTGGAGCTAAATCAAATTTCATGCGAGTAAGTTCTTCATCGTTCCACTCAACATAAACATGTTTAGCACCAACTTCATAAGCTTTTTTTGTGATTAGTCTGACAAAATCAACAGAGCCAATCGGTGCATTAATAACTAATGTTTGATCCTTTTGAACATTAACGCCGACTTCTACAGCTAACGCAGCGTACTTCTCTAAATTTTGTTGGAATGAATTCATTGGGAGTCTCCTTTATTATTAAGTATTGTTATTTTAACAATATATATTAAGAAATGGAAATAATATGAGCGTTTATACTAGGATGACATAAAGGATTACTGAGAAAAAGTGAGTGACACTTCCGGCAATGACAAATAGATGCCAAACCGCATGGTGATAAGGAAAACCACGCCATACATAAAAGACAGTTCCAATTGTATAAAGAACGCCACCCATTACTAAAAGTACTAGACCATTATAAGGTAACGTAGAAGAAAGTGGCTTCCAAGCAAAAACAATAAGCCACCCCATAAGTATATATATAAAAGTAGATAAGAATAAAAACTTCTTTACAAAATACGCTTTAAAAACTACGCCGAAAACCGCAATTCCCCAAACTACTCCAAATAATGTCCACCCTAACGCGCCTTTTATAACTACTAATAAATATGGAGTATATGTTCCTGCGATAAATAAATAAATGGAAGAGTGGTCAAATATATCAAAAAGATCTTTAACTTTTCCTTCTGGAAAACTATGAACTAATGTAGATGAAACATAGAGTATTACCATCGTACTGCCAAAAATAGTAAAGCTAACGATATGCCAAACATTTCCTTTTAAAGATGAGAAGACAATTAAGAGAACAAGTGCAGCGATACTTAAGACTGCGCCTAACCCATGGGTTATTGCATTGACAAGTTCTTCTCTTCTAGTATATACGTGTGTATTTGCCATAGTGTTACCCCCTTTTACTAAATAAATATATTATACCTTAATGCACTTTTATATACGAAGCAAATGAACTGATAAAACAAATTGTTAAATCTAGTAAATACAAAATAATATAGTCATACTTCCCAATGCTAGCTCATATAGTTCAATAAAGCTACTATTGGAGGGGTTAAGATGACCAATATTATACAAGGGTTTTTAAGTAAAACGTTAAAAAAGACATGGAGAAACTTCATAAATAGATTATTAATTATAGTAGATTCAACGGTAAACGGATACAAGCATATGTATAAGCATTTTAATACTTATTATGCGCTGGATGAGCATAATAAAAAAGAAGTTCCTAATGAAAATAAGATAGAAAAAGAAGGAAGTAACCTTAGTGAAACGGAATTAATTGATAGAGTAATCATCAATAATACAAGTAATAGTGAAAATGTTGATACTTATACAGACGTGTTTCAATACCGTCTTAAGAGCAAATGTGCACAGTTACCAGAAGTAGACTCAAATGAGGAAACAATATTAAACGAGCTATTACAATTAAAGAAGGTCGACTTTCAACAAGTTGTTACAGCATTATTTTATGAGATGAAAGAGACAAAATATGCAATAAATAAAATAGGACCAGCAGGTGCAAATGGTTTTTCATTTTATGGTTCACTTGAAGTAGGTAGTCAACTTTCGTATGCTATCAACTTTGTTGGGGAAGCTAGGCAGGCGAAGGTAGATGAACCGATTGATGCAAAACATGTATGTCGTGTTCTATCAATGCTAAATGGTGGAGAGTACGGATTTTATATTACAACTTCTTTTTACACTGAGAGTGCGCAAATTGAAGTTCTTAAAGAAAGGAACTCTTTAAAAATTATCGATGGCAAACAATTAGTTCATTTATTTAAAGAGCTAAATTTAGCACGCGAAAATAAAATTAATGAACTGTGGCTTAAGCGAGTGCTTCAAGGTAAGCAACTTTGCGCATAAAGGACATTAAAAGAAAGGACAAAACAGATGGAAAAATTTCAACTAGCTGCAAAAGATGGCACTATTATCAATGGATATTGCTGGATAACGGAAAAAACACCAACTGCTATTATTCAAATTGCTCATGGAATGACCGAGCATAGCAAGCGCTACGATGAATTTGCAAATTATATGCTAAAAAAGGGTATTGCAGTCTACGCTAATGATCACCGAGGCCATGGGGAAGAAGCAGGACAAAAAGGTGAATTGGGCTTTTTTGGCGAGGAGAATGGATGGGACCTTGTTTTAAGTGATATGGAAGTCATTACTAATACTATCTCAAATAGGCATCCAGCTATTCCAATTATCTTGTTAGGGCATAGTATGGGATCATTTTTAGCTCGAACGTATTTGTTAGATCATTTTGAAAAAATAAATGGCCTCATTATTTCTGGTACTGGAGGAGATCCTGGGTTTCTTGGAAAGATAGGTATTCAACTTGCAAAGCTTGAGATGCAAACGAAAGGAAAGAAAGCACAAAGTCAATTGTTAACGAATATGACATTTGGCAGTTTTAATAAACCGTTTAAAAACCCTCGAACAAATTTTGAATGGTTATGTTCTGACGAAAATAAAGTAGATGAGTATATACACGACCCATTATGTGGGCAAGTGTGCACAACTAGCTTTTATTATGACATGTTTAGTGGCATTAATCAGTTGTTTAAAAGAGAACGAATAGGGTATATACCAACATCGGTACCAATCTATATTTTTTCGGGAACTAATGACCCAATGAGTAAAAAAGGAAAGGTAATAGTAGATCTCTATAATAAGTATAAGAAGGCTAACGTTGCTGATGTTAAGTACAAGCTTTACGAAGGCGGTAGACACGAAATGTTAAATGAAAGTAACCGCTATGAAGTGTTTGAATCTATTGCTAAATGGGTACATGAAATTGAAGTTAATGTAACCAAAATAACACATTAAAGGTAATAAACTATTGAAAACAAAAAAAATTTACAGTATGATTATATTAGTCAAATTATTTAGAATATTTTTAAAAGTATATTAATAGACTATGAGAGTAAGCTATTAATATATTTAACAAAAAAAAGGGGGAAATACATAATGAGAAAATCATTAGTAGCATTTTTAAGTATGATCATGATTTTGTCTGCTGCTTTAGTAGGTTGTAGCAGCACAGCTTCAAACGAAGGTGACTCTATTTTAGATAGAGTAAAAGAAAGAGGGTATGTTGTCGTTGGTGTAAACGATAAACTTCCTGGTTTTGGTTACACAGATTCAGATGGAACTTTTAAAGGGTTTGATATCGACTTTGCACATGCTTTAGCAGCAGCAATTTTCGGAGATGCAAGTAAAGTTGAATTCCGTCCTTTATCAGCTTCTGAGCGTTTCTCAGCAGTAGCTTCGGGGGATGTTGATGTTTTAATTCGTAATACAACATGGACAACTTCTCGTGATACAGATGTTGGTTTAAACTTTGCTCCAACAACTTTCTATGATGGTCAAGGAATGATGGTACGTAAAAATAGTGGTGTAAAATCACTAAAAGACTTAGATGGTATGACAATTGGTGTTGAGTCTGGTACTACTACAGAATTAAACTTAACGGATCAATTAGAAGCTTTAGGAATTAAAGGTTACAAAATCCAAACATTTGATAATGCTGATGCAGTAGTAGCTGCTTATGAAGCAGGAAGTATTGATGCTTGGACAACGGATAAATCAGGATTAATTTCACGTCAATCTACACTTTCTAATCCTAATGATCACAAAATCTTAAACGATACAATGTCAAAAGAGCCACTTGGACCAGCAGTTATTCAAGGTGATGACAAATGGTTTGACGTTGTTAAATGGGTAACATATGCAACAATTGAAGCAGAAGAATTAGGTATTACTTCTAAAAACATTGATAGCTTCTTAGGAAGTGATGATCCTGTAGTTAGCCGTTTCCTTGGAGAGCAAGATGGCCTTGGTGGTTTCTTAGGACTTCCAGATGACTTTGCAGTACAAATTATTAAACAAGTAGGTAACTATGGTGAAATCTTTGACCGCAACTTAGGTAAAGATAGCCAATTTAAATTAGATCGTGGTATTAACGCACTTCATACAGATGGTGGATTAATTTACTCTCCTCCATTCCGTTAAAAAGTAAATAATACAATTTTGCAACGAGAATTATTAACCTAATTTATAGGCCTGTATCCCTCATTGTTAGGTGCAGGCCTATCATTGTTTAAGAGAGGTGAATGTCATTGAAGAAACAAGAGGCAGCAACAGTAGCAATACCTTTTTGGCGAGATAAGCGATATATACCAATCATTGCCCAAGCTCTTTTTGTAGTATTTGTTGCAAGTTTATTAATATTTTTCGCAATTAACTACTTTAATGGAATGGCTCAAATCGGCAGGGCATTTGGCTATCAATTTTTAGATTCCCGAGCAGGTTTTGCAATAACGGATACAATTATTAAGTATGTTCCATCGGACAGTTATGGAAGAGCGCTATTTGTAGGTATAGTAAACACAATAAAAGTTTCATTCTTTGGGCTAATCTTAGCGACAATCTTAGGGTTTATTGTTGGTATTGCTAGACTATCACCTAACTGGTTAACAAATAAAGTGTCTAGTATATATATCGAAACATTTAGAAATACTCCACTATTAGTTCAACTATTTATTTGGTATTTTGCTGTTATCTTACCGTTACCTTTAATTAAAGATAGTGTTAATATTGGCATTATGTATTTAAGTAATCGTGGAGCGGCAATTCCATGGTATGTATCAAATGAAGGAACTTTAATTTGGGTATCATTATTTATTATCGGAATAATTTCTGCATTTTTCCTTTGGAAGGTGCGCGTAAAACAACAAGTGGAAACAGGTAAAAATAAGCGACCATTACTGTGGGCATTTGGTGCGCTAGTCACTAGTTTACTTGTTGCATTAATCATTACAGGACAAGGTCCGGTGCATATTTCATTACCATCTATTGTTGATAATAGCTATGTCGGTGGAGTAGAGCTGTCTCCTGGTTTCTTAGCTGTATTAATTGGTTTAGTTATGTACACGGCTACTTACATCGCAGAGATTGTACGTGCTGGTATTATGGCAGTTTCCAAAGGACAAATAGAGGCTGCAAAAGCGTTAGGGCTAAAAAATACAACAACATTGCGATTAGTTACTTTACCACAAGCAATTCGAATCATTATTCCTCCGCTAACGAGTCAATATTTAAACTTAATTAAAAACTCAAGTTTAGCAGCGGCAGTAGCATTCCCGGAAATTGTTAATATTGGTTATATTACATTAAATCAAACTGGACGAGATGTAGAAGTAATCTTTGTCATGATTTCAGTGTATTTATTCTTTAGTTTATCGACGTCAATATTAATGAACATTTTCAACAAATATACACAGTTGGTAGAGAGGTGACGATAAATGAGTAATTTAGAATTAAATAAAGAAATAGAAGAAGTCGTCGCGCCTCCAAAAACTGCAGTCGGATTTATTGGTTGGATGAAACAAAACTTATTTAGTTCATGGTTTAACACGATATTAACAATCATCAGTGCTATGCTTGTTTATTATATAGCGACGGGATCAATAAAATGGATATTTTTTGAGGCGGAATGGCGTGTCGTAACAGAGAATTTCCGAGTATTAATGGTAGGAAGATATCCAGTAGATGAAATATGGCGCATATGGGCTGGAATTACTTTCTCTAGTGTACTACTAGGTTTAGCTTGGGGCTTATGGAGAGGCTCTGCAACTGTTATTGCATTGTTTTTCGCGGGTGTTTATTTTGTATCTTCCATGATGCCATTTATCGCGAATTCATCAAAAATGTGGTTGTGGGGAAATATCTTATTAATTTTAGCAACTTTCTTAGTAGGAAGAAAATTAACGACATTTAAAAAAGCTAAAATGTGGACTATTATAGGCTGGACTATTCTAGTTCCGTTATTTGTATTATTACTTAATGGTCTTGGGTTTATGAAGCCAGTACCAACATCATTGTGGGGTGGATTCTTATTAACTCTATTAATTGCATTAATTTCAATCGTAGTTTCATTTCCATTTGGAATTCTACTTGCGTTAGGAAGAAAAAGTAATCTACCAGTAGTTAAGTGGGGTTGTATTATATACATCGAATTTATCCGTGGTGTACCACTAATTACATTATTATTCGTTGCGCAATTCGTTTTACCACTATTTTTAGGGGCATCGATTGATTTAGATAACGTATTACGAGCAATGATCGGTTTTACGATGTTTAGTGCAGCATACTTAGCGGAAAATATTCGTGGAGGATTACAATCAATTCCTAACGGGCAGTATGAAGCTGCACAAGCTGTTGGGTTAAACAAAGCAAAAGTGATGGCATTTGTCGTAATGCCGCAAGCACTAAGAGCTGTAATACCAGCAATGGTTGGACAATTTATTGGAATCTTTAAAGATACTTCACTAGTTACAATGGTAGGTTTATCAGATATATTAAATAGCGGTAAAAGTATTGTTGCAAACATTAAATATTTAGGTTTACACATGGAAGTATACGTATTTATTGCCTTTGTATTTTTTCTCTTCTGTTATTTAATGTCTTACACGAGTCGCAGATTGGAAAAATCATTAGGCGTAGGGGAAAGATAATGGAAAGGAAGGTATTCTAAAATGAAAAACGAAGAATTTGACTTTGATGCGAATACACCACTAGAAGAAAGAGACGATATAATCGTTTGTAAAGGCATAAATAAATGGTACGGAGATCTCCATGTGTTAAAAGACGTTGATGTAACAGTCAAACATGGTGAAGTAGTAGTAATTTTAGGACCTTCTGGTTCGGGTAAATCGACTTTTATTCGTACTATTAATGCATTAGAAGAAATACAACAAGGTGAGATTAAAGTAGATGGGATTGACCTGTCTAACGATGTAGCGAACATAGAAGCAATTCGTAAAGAGACAGGAATGGTTTTCCAATCTTTTAATTTATTCCCGCACATGTCAGTATTAAAAAACATTACGTTAGCACCGATTTGGGTTCGTAAATGGAAAAAGAAAAAAGCAGAAGAAGTAGCGATGCAATTACTAGAAAGAGTTGGAATTCCTGAGCAGGCTCATAAATATCCTGGGCAATTATCAGGTGGACAACAACAGCGAGTGGCTATTGCAAGAGCACTTGCGATGCAACCGAAAATTATGTTGTTCGATGAGCCGACATCAGCACTAGATCCAGAAATGATCAAGGAAGTATTAGATGTTATGAAGACGCTAGCTAAGTCAGGGATGACGATGCTTGTAGTTACACATGAAATGAACTTTGCTCGAGAAGTAGCAGATCGCATCATTTTATTTGATGAAGGAAAAATTATTGAGCAAGGATCACCGACAGAGTTATTCGATAACCCTAAGCACGAACGTACGAAGCTTTTCTTATCACAGATTTTATAATAGAAATAAAACTCGCCTTATGGCGAGTTTTTTTATGGTCTTCTTTATAATTATAGATATGCATAAACCTAAAAAAGAGCCTGTACTAGGAAAAGTACAGGCTCTTAAAGAATTAGTTACCAAGCATTGCATTTACTTTATCTTGGTTGTTATCAATCCACTCTTGTGCTACTTCTTCAGCGTCCATACCGCCATCGATTTTAACAATCATTTGCTCAATGTCGTTTACATCAATGCTCCAGTTGCTTAAGAACTCATAAGCTTCTGGTAAACGATCTTCTAAACCTTTGTTTGTGATTACGTGTACTTCAGAAGTTTTAAAGAATCCTTTTGGATCTTCAATTACTTTTAAGTCATAGTTAGCGAACATTGGGTGTGGTCTCCAACCTAAGAATAATACTGGTTCTTCTTTCTTAAGAAGCTTTGTAGCTTGTGCCATCATTCCCGCTTCACTTGAAGCTACATATTGTAAATCTAAACCGTAAGCTTCTAACATTTCACGAGAAGTCATTGTCATTCCAGCACCTTCTTCGATACCGTAAATTTTACCTTCAAATAAATCTTCGTTTCCAACAATATCTTCAATTGAATTAATATCAGTCATATAAGCAGGTACTACCCAACCTAATTCCCCATCAGGGTAACTAACAGCTGTATCCGTTAACTTGTCACCATACTTGTCCATGTAGTTTTTGTGCATATCAGGTAACCAAGCGTCCATAAATACATCAACGCCACCTTTTGATAATGAAGTATAAACCCCACCAGCATCAGCACTTACTTCTTCAACTGTATAACCCATATCTTCAAGAATTAATTTTGCAACTTTTGTAGGTGGTACAGTACTTGACCATGGTGTTACTCCGAAAGTAATAGTCCCTTTACTATCAGTTTCTTCCTCAGTAGATGAACATCCGATAAGCATTCCGATCGCTAACATAAAAATAGCGAATAGTTTAGTTGTTTTTAACATTTTGACACTCCTCTAATTTTTATTATTTATTTTTTTGTCCTAAACCTTGTGTAATACGGTCTAGCACAATTGCTAACACAACAATTCCTAATCCACCAGTTAGTCCTTTACCCACATTCACACTAGAAATACCAGCTAGTACTTCAGAACCTAAACCTGGTGCACCAATCATTGATGCAATAACAGCCATTGATAAAGCTAACATAATTGTTTGGTTAATCCCTGCCATAATTGTCGGGACAGCCATCGGTAATTGAACTTTCACTAACATTTGCCATGATGTAGACCCGAAGGCACGTGCAGCTTCAACGACATCTGTTGGAACTTGTCTTATTCCGAGATTTGTCATCCGAACTGCAGGAGGTGTAGCAAATACAAACGTTGCAATTACTGCTGGAACACCACCTAAGTCAAACAGCAATATTGCTGGAATTAAATATACGAAGCTTGGTAACGTTTGCATAAAGTCCAAAATCGGACGGGTTATTTTATCTATATTTGCGGATTTTGCACTTAAAATACCAATTGGTATACCGAGCAACATCGAAAATACAGTAGCAACAATTACGATTGCTAACGTTTGCATTGATGCTTCCCATAACCCTGTAGTACCAAGATATAAAGCACCTATCAATGTAAACAATGCAGTCCCTTTTCCTGCTAAGCGCCATGCCAATGCAATAAATAACAAAGTCATCACTTCAGCCGGAAGAACAGTGAAACTCCATGTCACTCCATTTACAACAGATTCAATTGCTTTAGAAACTGAGTCGAAAAAATCACCTAAGTTAGGCAGTAACCATTCATATATAAAATTATTTGTCCATTCTTCTAAAGGTAATTCAAAGTATTGCATTTTTTTATCAAAGAATTTAGTAATCATTTCAATAATATTGTTCATTAGTTTTACACCTCTATTCCCTTCCTAGTACGAGACCTGAAAGGATGGAAACACGCACTATTATACCTTTAAGTTGATTTTCTTCTACGACTGCAATCGGATATTTCGTTTCTGCTGCAATTCCTAACAAGTCGTTTAAAGGTGTTTCTGTAGAAGTAGTAAAGTAGTCTTGTATTAACACTTCTTCAACCCACTTATTTTCTTTATACGCTTTTATCGCATCATCAATTGTAAGTAGGCCTTTTAAATTCTTTTGCTTATCTACTACGAAGATACTAGAAACGCCGGCATCTTCCATTTTGCGAACAGCAACTCTAGGACCATCTTTCCAGGTTGTAATAACATCAGGCTTTTTCATTACATTTCCAGCGACAAGAACTTTCGAACGGTCTACGTCTTCTACAAAGTTGTAAACATATTCATTTGCTGGATTTTCTAATATCTCTTCTGATGTACCTATTTGGACGATTGCACCATTTTTCATTATGGCAATGCGATCACCTAGCTTTAATGCTTCATCTAAATCATGTGTTATAAAGATAATCGTTTTACCTAATTTGTTTTGTAAATTTAGTAGCTCGTCTTGCATTTCTTTACGAATTAATGGGTCTAATGCTGAAAATGCTTCATCCATTAATAGAATATCGGAATCGTTAGCTAAAGCTCGAGCTAGCCCAACACGTTGCTGCATTCCACCACTTAATTGGTCTGGATAGCTGTCTTCATAGCCTTTTAAACCAACGTCAATAATAGCTTTGCGTGCTTTTTCTTCACGTTCTTCTTTTGCAATCCCTTGAACTTCTAATCCGTACTCGACGTTAGAGAGAATCGTACGGTGAGGGAATAAAGCAAACTTTTGGAAAACCATCGCTAACTTTTTACGACGCGTATTTCGTAGTTGTTCCTTGTCCATTTTTGTTATATCTTCTCCATCAATATAAACCTCTCCACCAGTAGGTTCGATGAGTCGGTTAACAAGGCGGATAAGTGTGGATTTACCACTACCAGATAGGCCCATAATGACGAAAAACTCACCAGCTTCTACGGAAAACGAAGCTTTATTAACGCCGACAGTCATACCTGTCTTTTCTAGTATTGTTTCTTTTGATTCGCCCTTTTGAAGTCGTTTCATGCCTTCTTTAGGATTCGAACCGAAAATCTTCGTAAGATTTTTCACTTCAATTTTACTCATGTATAAACTCCTTTAGATTTTAAATGTTTCTTTAAAAAAGTATTTGGCATACCTGTCTTAGAATCACACCATAAGTTAAGTGTTTTTGAAGCAACCTAAATAGCATCCGTGAATAGTTAAAAACACGTCATATAAAATAAAAAAATAAAAGCGCATGTAATTAGTATTCTAAAACTATTATCTTTCAATTTTTATGGGTATATATAATAAGATAGGCCATCCTTCTTTTGTTTATTGTAGGTAATTACCTACTATTCGTGGTTGCTGTGGAAATGTGTGAAAGTGCAAAAAGTAGAAAAATAAGTGGTTTAGCGTTCGAAAAAAGCTAACAGAAACAATTTTACGGCATTCGAAATAAATTGACAAAAGCGCTCTAACTCTATATTTGGATAAGAGTTCCAAAAAATATGGAAGAGAGTGGTTTATTGAGACGAAGCGTAAAAATAGTAGGAAATAGTCTAATTTGATGGCAAATGCTCGAGATTTGCAAAAAATCAGAAAAAAAGAGTACTGCAGGTGCAGTACTCTTTCATCTAGTAAACTATTAAAATAATAATACTGGTGGATCAATTGCTAAAACTTTCACACCATTTACTTCAATCCAAATGTAATAGTGGTCTATTTCCATACCAGAATTCTCTTCTAATAATTGAATTAATTGCTCTTGTGCTTCGAACATCATCCATGCAAAGTCCTCATTTAAGAATAAAGGGATAGATTTATCCGTTTCAATGGAGATAATGATATCCTTTTCTGCGATATATGCTGCATCAGCGTTTGAAGTGAATAGTGGGAAAATTAGTGCCATAGCTAGTGTTAGAACTAAAAGTTTTTTCAAAGTACTACCTCCATAAGGTTTAATTTAGTTTGTCGGAAAGAGATAAAAATGTATCTACGACAATTGGATGATACATTTTACCTTTATTTGCAACGATTTCTTGAAGAGCTTCCTCTTTTGACAACCTTTTACGATAGACACGGTCAGTAGTCATCGCGTCATAAGAGTCGACAACAGATATTATTGCTGCAGCAAGATGAATTTTCTCTCCGTCTAGTCCATAAGGATAGCCTTTTCCATCATACCGTTCATGGTGTTGTACCACAATTTTTGCAGCTTCTTCTAGTAAAGGAAACTTGGTCTCCATTAAAAGGTCGTAGCCATATAAAGGGTGTTTCTTCATTTCAAGCCATTCTTCATCGGTTAATTTACTAGGTTTCCGAAGTATACTATCAGATATATTAACTTTCCCAACATCATGAAGAAAAGCAGCTAAATTGAGCACTACTAGTTCATGAGAAGGGAGGTTTAACTTTTCGCCAACGAGCATAGAGAATTTCATGATTCGTTGACAATGATCTGAAGTATAGCCATCTTTCTTTTCAACTGAAACTGCTAGCTCCATCGTATCGCGAACTGCTTTACTATAATAATGAAAAACAGGCTGGGAGGACACATAAATAAATTCTGTATCTTCCTCTGCGAAAAAAATAGCAGGCTCTTTTACCGGTTGTGCTGACACGGAAGAACCTGTCACTAGTTTTCGCTCGCCATCTTCATGTTTCCAAATAAGAGAACCTGATAGAATATAAAAGAATTCTAAAGCATTCCATCCATCTTCAGGATTTAGTGCCCAACGATGCCCAGCTGGCAGTTTATGATGAATCACTTCTGTACCGTCCCCAGAAGCAAGTAAAGAAAGTACCGTATTTTTATAGGTGATTTTCTCTATAGCATTTTCAGTTGAAATAGAAACCCTAAATGTGTTTAATATGTCTTGTTGCAATGTTATAACCTCCAAGGCCATTAAGTCTATTATAGATTATATCCTATAAGAAGGACACAGTACTTTAGTATTAATTGGCAATATCCTCAACGTTTTCTTCAGCAAGTTTAACATCAGTCAAATCTTCGAAATCTTTATCATTTTTTTTGTTTTGCATCGTGCTATCTCCTTGAAAAACACCGCCTTCTTCAATGACAATTGCATTTAGTACAGTAGAACCGTTAAATGAGCCTGTTGACAATATATGTAGTTTTTCAGTTGCTTGAACTTTGCCGCTTACAGATCCAGCGATAGTAATGTTCCTTGCGATAATGGAAGATTCGATATAACCAGTTTCTCCAATAGTTACGTCTCCATCACATATTACTTCACCAAATACTTTCCCGTCTACCCGTAAACTAGTTTTAATGTTTATGTTCCCATTTACTACAGTTTCTGGTCCAATAATAGTATCTAAATTTTGTAACTTTTTATTCTTCTTTTTCATAAATCACACAACCTCTCAATTTATATTTTTATTGAATTATAAATGTTAAATACGGGTCAGGATTAACGGACTGACCATTTCGGATTACTTCATAATGAAGGTGAACACCTGTACTTCTCCCACTAGTACCCATGTAACCGATAATGTCACCTTTTTTCACTTTATCTCCAGATCTCACAATGTATCTGGATAAATGACCATATCTAGTTTCATATTCACTAGAATGCTTGATTACTACGGAATAGCCATAACTACCTTCCCAGCCAGAAACAGAAACTACACCGTCAGCAGTTGCGTAAATTGGGCTGCCCCAAGGCCCTGCAATATCAATGCCTGTATGTAAGGCATGTTGCCTTGTGATAGGATGAATTCGATACCCATAGGCAGATGTTACTCTGAACACATTCGTTGGCCAAATGGTTGGCGTATATTGTAATTCTATTTTTAATTTTTCAATTGTTGATATTGTTTGTTCATATTGAGTAATTAATTTAGGCAATTGAACTGTGATACTCTCATACTTATCTGAGGCAGTTTGAGTAGTTTCAAATAGATCGTAATCTTTGTTGAATTGATAACTCTCATATGTACTATTAAAAACAGGTATATGTATGTCTCTCCCGCCTATTGGTTCGTCAGTCTTTCCAAAATAATTGGACTTTGGTTGTAGCGACTGACTAATATTTCTTATTTTTATTTCCAATTCTTTAAGCTGATTTAGCTGTTCTTCTACTGTAATGGCATGATCTTGTAAAAAAGACTGTTCAGATCGAAGTGTTACAATAATCGAATCTTTTTTATTAATCTCTTTTGTAAGTAATAAGTTAGCGTTAGCTAATTTTTCATTTTCATGTTGGAAGTATACAAATGCCAATGATAAGATTGTAATGATAGCTATAATTGAGTTTATTATTGCGGTAAAAAGAAATTTTGGGAATCGTATTCTTTTTATCGGTTTGTTTGCATCGGACAATATAATAAAGGACCAAAAGCGAAAGCGTCTTTTAAACCGCATACTTTAAACCTCCAATCATAACTAGTTTAGTATAAAAAATATTATTCGACATAATTTGCGAAAATCCTTCTATTTTGTTTAGAAATTATAAAAATAGCAATAATTTTAGTAAACTTATTAAAAATAAAGGTAAGGAGGTACAAAATGAATATACCTATACAAGTCATTGTTTCCCAAATGGACAAAGAAATAACAAAGATTAAAAAAGAAATTTCAATAAATAAGAAAAAAGAGAGAATTGCTGCAATAAGAGCGCTTTGTGATGTCATTCTTGAAGAAGAAAGTATTGAAAAAAGCACAGTTGCTGATGAGGCGATGCTGAAAATGATGGTTGGAGATAATAAAAAAGATATTAAAAGTAATTTGCCAAAAAGTGAAGGCAATGGAGATTCAATTTTTGATTTTTAAATGAAGAAAGCTGCTGAGAAAGGGCCAGCAGCTTTCTTCTATTGATTAGATTCAGGGTCTTCCGTGTTATTATTTTTCACTTTATATAAAGAAAGCATTAAAGCAACTTGAAAGCCGGATGAAGCATATCCATAAATGAAGATAAAGAGGATAAGTATAATTGGGTTCCATATGGCATTTACAATTAACCCTATGACTATATTAAATGCTAGCATCGCAAAAATAATTGGAAATAAATTATCGGTGCGATTTGCAAAATATACCCTGCTTTTCCTCAACCCCTCAAACACAGAAACATCATCTACAATAATCGTAAACTCCCAATATATAAATAATATGCGAAAAGTAAATAACAATATTATAAAGATAAGCATTCCAAATAATTGTAGTGGTATAACAATTAATAAAAAACTAAGAACTAAAGCGGCAATCCAAACCAATTCGACTACTAAATAAGAGATCCAAAACTTTTTTCCATAGTTAATAAAATTATTGAAAGTTAGCTTTTTATCTAGAGTAAGATCATTTACTAGTCCAATAAAACCTGCTTGTAAAAATGCTGTAAACAATAGACCGATGGCAAGAAGAAGTAACATTTGCAGGGAAGGTTCAACCATCCCTGGATAAAAAGTTAGACTATTAGCCATGACGTTTACTTGTTGATCAATGATAGTGGCAATCGAAGGTAAGCCAACTTCAATAGCCAGTTTAATAGAAACTTTTGACTCGCCATAGAAACCAGTGAAAAGTAACCCATACATCAATGCTAAAAGGTCGTAAGCGATTGGAAATACGATCAATAGTTTATGGTTAGATAATCGATTAAATCCATTGGAAATCATATTTGTCCCCCATCATTATTCGTATTGAAAAATGGCATAATTATTCGTGAAAATGTCGCTTTATTTTATTTTAGGACGTGGGATTGAAAACGTAGTAGCTACTTCTGTATAGTCAATGCCCCCTAATCGGCCTACAGGTTTTAATCGTTCTGTAGATATTTTTCCATCATTATATAGTTCCTCTGTCACATGGATCCCGACAACTTCACCTAAGATGAGATCTGTGCCATCGCTTTCCTCATTCTTTCCAACGAATATATGCTCATATAATCGGCACTCTAAAGCTAATTTAGTCTCATTTATACGCGGGACAGCTACATTTTTGCAATCTGCTAAAGTAAATCCTACTTTTTCTATTTCGCTAATATCACTTGGGAAAGGTGCAGCACTATCATTTATTTTCTCTACATTAGTCATATCAACTGTGTGTATGACAAATTCTTTTCTTTCTAAAATATTTCTAGATGTATCCTTAAGTGAGCCATCTCTCTTTTTGCCAATTGCAAGAGAGATAATTGCAGGCTCGGAACATACAACATTAAAAAAGCTAAATGGCGCACCATTTACAACACCATTTTCATTAGTGGTTGTTACATATGCAATTGGTCTCGGAAGTACAGAGTGTATTAGTAATTGATAAACTTCTGCTTTTGATTTATCGTGCAATGGAATATACATAACATGTCCCTCTCATGAAAAAAGTTATAATAGTGTAATACGATATATGACCGTGTAAAACCTTTCTATTACTTTAAAAAAAGTGTAAGCTTTTAATGTTAATTGTGAAAGGAGATGAAGAAAATGTTTAAAGTATTTTTATTTATCGGCAGTATTTCTATGATGCTAGCAGTTATGTTAGGTGCTTTCGGCTCACATGGTTTACAAGGAAAGCTAACAGAAAAAATGTTAAATGCGTGGAACACTGGAGTGCATTACCATATCATTCATGCACTCGGCCTCTTCGTTATTGCAATGTTATTAGATAAATTAGGACAGCAATCTCTTGTTGTCTGGGCAGGTTGGTTTATCGTAGCCGGAATTGTACTATTCTCAGGAAGTTTATATGCGTTAAGTGTAACAGGCATTTCAAAGTTAGGAATTATAACGCCACTAGGTGGAACAGCATTTATTATAGGGTGGGTGCTACTTGCTGTTGCGGTCTTAAAAGCCTAAGATATTATTTATCCTTTAAAGACACTCGAGTGCTAGAGTGTCTTTTTTTCAAAAAAAATAGCAAACCGCATAGTCGGCCTGCTACTGATTATACTACCTTTTAATATGGGTAATCGTATTCTAACTCTTCATCAAATGTAACGTAATCTAAATAAACCATAAGTAATAAATAGCGCATACCGGTTTGAGGGTCACTTAATATAATGTGATCACGGCCAGCTGCTTCAACGCGACCTTTAAATACTTTGGCATTCCATTCTTTGTTATTTTCAAAGGTCATATATACCGTAGCAATTTTCCCTTTGTTTAAGCGCAAAATGTTTTCAATGTATGATTGTTCTAAAGGTAACATGCCTGGAACTTGTGGTGCTTGTGGACCAGGTGTTGTAGGTAATGGAACTTGAATGCTTGGAGATTGCATTGGTTGCCCGTATGATGGATAACCTCCATAGGATGGTGAACTAGGATAACCACCTTGTTGACCGTAGTATGGATTTGCTCCGTAAGATTGATTGTGTTTCATCTAACCCCTCCTTAATGTGTTCCCCATACATTCGGAATTTCCGAGTGCTGGTGGACAATAAAAGCAAAGTGCTTTTTATCTTCCTGAATTCAATTACCCCGTTTTGTTGCTATGATTTCATAAAAGCTGTACACATTCTTAATCGTATGAAGTGGGCTGGAGCAATATGCCATGAAAAAAGAAAAAACCTACAAAATTCACTATAGGTAAGCGAAAATCGTAGGTTTTAATTTACATATTAAACGTGTAAAAATTGTTTTACTTTTTCTTTAGGTAAAATATTTCCAACATGGAAAGAACCGAACTCTCCATAGCGAGCACTAACTTCATCGAAACGCATTTCATAAACCAACTTTTTAAATTGGAGTACGTCATTTGAGAATAATGTAACGCCCCATTCCCAATCATCAAAACCGATAGAACCACCGATGATTTGTTTCACTTTTCCAGCGTAACTTCTACCGATCATTCCATGACTACGCATCATTGCGCGACGCTCATCCATCCCTAAAGAGTACCAATTATCGTCACCTTGGCGACGCTTATCCATTGGATAGAAACAAACGTGATTCCATTTTGGTAAAATTGGTTTTAGACGAGCTTGGATTTGTGGGTCTGCATCAGGGTTAGCTCCTGCTCCCATATAGTTACTTAATTCAACAACAGAAACGTAAGAATAAGTAGGAATCGTATATTCTGCTAGTTTCGTTTTGTTAAACGCTGTTTCAATTTCGTTTAATTCTTCCATTGTCGGACGCAATAACATAATCATAAAGTCTGCCTTTTGGCCAACGATGCTATACAATCCGTGACTACCTTCATTGTTAGCTTCCGTGTGATTCCATTTTTCCATTAAACTTAAAAATTCTTCAATCGCTTCATAACGCTCATCGCTCGATAATCTTTTCCAAGATGACCAGTCAATTGAACGGAAATCATGAAGACAGTACCATCCATCTAACGTTTTAGCTGCTTCGTTCATATATTCATTCACTCCTTAAATTAATAATGATGTTTTCAATATGTAAAACTTGGGACAATAATAATATAACATAGTTTGTCCAAATCTGAGAAAAGACAGACGCCGAACACTCGTATGAAATTGCGAACATGTATTAGGATAGGTTATTGTTAGTACATACTATTCAATGAATGAATGATTTACATAAGAAAGAGGGGAAAGCTATGTTTAAAGAGTTAAAAGAGACGGTTAAAGCAGCATATCCAACAATTGTTTTTCCAGAAGGAACAGATGTAAGAATTTTAGAAGCGGCAGGTAGGTTGTCCACGGATGAAATAATAAAACCTATTTTAATTGGAGACAAACAAGAAATAAATAAATTGATTGAGCAGCATAACATTTCTTTTAAAGATGTTGAAGTTATCCAACCTGACCTTTTCGAAGACTTTTCACAATTGGTAGTAGCCTTTGTTGAGCGCAGGAAAGGCAAAGCAACAGAAGAAGATGCGCGAAAAATTTTATTAGATGAGAACTACTTTGGAACAATGCTTGTATATACAAATAAAGCAGATGGTCTAGTTAGTGGAGCTGCACATTCTACCGCTGATACGGTAAGGCCAGCATTGCAAATTATTAAAACAAAGGAAGGTTTCCGTCGCACGTCTGGCGCGTTTATTATGGTACGAGAAGAAGAGAAATACATGTTTGCGGACTGTGCAATTAATATCTCTCCAGATGCCAATGATCTAGCAGAAATCGCAATTGCGACAGCTGAAACTGCTAAGGCATTTAACCTTGATCCTAATGTTGCAATGTTAAGTTTTTCAACGAAAGGATCTGCTAAATCTCCTGAAACAGAAAAAGTAATAGAAGCGACAAGAATAGCAAAAGAGCGTGACCCACAATTATTTATTGATGGTGAATTCCAATTTGATGCAGCGTTTGTCCCGGAAGTTGCAGCAAAAAAAGCACCAGACTCGCCACTCGCTGGAAAAGCTAATGTGTTCGTATTCCCAAGTTTAGAAGCAGGGAATATTGGCTATAAAATTGCACAACGATTAGGTGGATTTGAAGCAATCGGACCTATTCTTCAAGGTTTAAATAAGCCAGTGAATGATTTGTCACGTGGGTGTAATGTCGAAGATGTTTATAAACTGGCGCTAATTACAGCGGCGCAGTCATTATAAAAAGTTAGAGGCTGGAACAATAGTAAAGTGTGTATTAAAAAGCCGAACATTAAAATTGTAGTTCCGTCAAAAATTCGGAGACTCCTATGGGAAAAGCACGTATGTGAAGCCCCCACAATAAAGCGTTTTATCGCTTTATTGTGAGGTTGAGGTAGTGCCCGTGGAAAGCGAAGAATTTTGACGGAAGATCTAAATGTTGATAAGAGCATCATTCTTTTGTCCCAGCTTCTTCTTTAAAACCACTGCATATGCATACCCTTTAAAAATGTTTCGGTAATAGGATAACCTGAGCTTTCTCCAATGATAGAATCAATTCCACAATAAGGACACAAAGCAGTTTGGGCATTATCAATCCACTGCTCAATGTCAGGTGGGCTGAAAATTTTAATGCAATAAAAACACCCACATGTATCATCGTTTTCTAATTCTTGTCGATGATAGGAACTAAAACGATGTGCATGTTTATAGTCGTTTTTTTGCAACACTACCACTCCCCATAAAAATATTTTACTTTTCTAGTGCTTTCTCGTTTCGCTTGACTACTCTGTCATAGTTTTCATAGTACAGTTCAAGTTCATCTGTTGATAATTGGTTTTGAACAATCTCTTCCGTGTGGAATTGCATTGCTTGTAAAAGGAAAAGGATCATTTCATGTACATGTTTTTCATTACCGATAATTTCGGAAAGAGAAGCCATTGTAGATGGTTCTACTTTTGGAAAAACTGTTTTTGTTTTTTCTCCTTTTGTAGCTAAAGTATAAAATTGTTGGATGAGTTTTGCTCGCTCGGAGCCACTACCTGTTATACATAAGTAAATTTGCACAGCTACACCATTTCTTAGGCGGCGTTGCGATATCCCGGCAAACTTTTTTCCACCAACACTTAAATCATAGCTACCAGGGCAATAAGAACCCATGATTTCTCTTGCTTCAATTGTTAAATTATATTGTTTTAAACTTTCTTTTATTAATTGAAACATCGCGTCATAGCCACGATCTATATCAATGCCTTGCTCTGTATCGGGAACTACTAGTGAGATGTTTAACACACCTTCATCTAATACAACAGCTAACCCACCAGAATTTCGTACGATAACGTTGTAACCATGCCCTTCTAAAAAATTGATTCCTTCTTGCAAATAAGGAAGCCTTGTATCTGCTATTCCGAGAACAACGGTTTTATGATGAACCCATGAACGAATGCAAGGGTCAGATTTTTTGCTACCTACTTGTGCGCATAGCGTGTCATCAATTGCAAAAGACCTTAGTGCACCAAATGCTTCACCAAGTGTCGTTTGGTCAATATAGCGCCACTTCTTTTGGGTTAATAATGTTTCATTGTTACTCACTAGAAATCACCTTCATGTCTAAAATGCTTTATTTATTATAGCATGTTTTATACCAGTCATTGACAAATGTCGAGGAGAATCGCAAAATAGAAAATAATGTGTTTTTTGAAAGGGTAGGTGCTCGCCTTGAAATTTCTGAGCGAGAAATTAAACGAAGAAAAAGTTTTTAAAGACCCAGTTCACCGTTATATTCATGTTCGATTTCGCTTAATATGGGAGCTAATCGGGACGAAGGAATTCCAACGATTACGTCGAATTAAGCAGTTAGGAACAGCATACTTTACTTTCCACGGAGCGGAACATAGCCGCTTTAACCACTCATTAGGTGTCTACGAAATAGCACGCCGCATCATTGATTCGTTTGAAGATATTGAAGATGTAGAGAAGTGGTCAGATCATGATCGAATGCTTTGTATGTGTGCTGCATTGTTACATGATTTAGGTCATGGACCATTTTCGCATTCCTTTGAAAAAGTTTTCCAACTTGATCACGAAGATTTCACACGTAAAATAATTTTAGGCGACACTGAAATTAATGAAGTCTTAAAAAAGGTAAGTGAGAATTTCCCTCAAGAAGTGGCTGATGTTATTGCGAAAACGTCAGACAATAAACTAGTCGTTAGCTTAATTTCTAGTCAAATTGATGCCGATCGTATGGATTATTTATTACGAGATGCATACTACACTGGGGTAAGTTATGGTCAATTTGATATTGAGCGTATTTTACGAATTATGAGACCACATGGCGATCAAACAGTTATTAAGCATAGTGGTATGCATGCGGTAGAGGACTATATTATGAGCCGTTACCAAATGTATTGGCAAATTTACTTCCACCCAGTTTCAAGAAGTGCTGAGGTAATTTTAACGAAAATATTACACCGAGCGAAGCAACTTTATGAAGAAGGGTTCACATTTAAATTGCCTCCACACCACTTTTACTCTACTTTTGACGGCAATGTATCAGTTGAAGATTACTTAAAGTTAGATGAAGGCGTGGTCATGTACTACTTCCAAATTTGGCAAGAGGAAAACGATGAAATTTTGCAAGACTTATGTCGACGCTTTATGAATCGTAATTTCTTTAAGTATGTGGAATTTAACCCGAATGACCACATGAAAGAATGGTATAAATTGATGGCTTTATTTAAAGAAGCCGGTATTGACCCAGAGTACTATTTAGTAGTAGACTCATCTTCTGACCTTCCTTATGACTACTATCGTCCAGGGGAAGAAGGGGAGCGTTTACCTATTAACTTGTTAATGAAAAATGGTGAATTGCGCGAACTTTCACGCCAATCAGAAGTGGTTGAATCGATTGCAGGTAAGCGTAGAACAGATCATAAATTATACTTCCCATTAGATATATTGATGGATGAAAAAGACAATGGGGAAATTAAAAGGAACATTAGAGAAATTTTATATAAATAGGGGAGGATACTGCTTTGCTCAAGGATCACGCGAAACTATTAGCCCTATTCCAACGTGCAGGGGAAGTTGTTGGGCGGAAAAAACTACAAAAAATTGTTTACATTGCAAAAAAATTAAACTTCCCTTTTAATGAAAAATACCAATTTCACTTTTATGGACCGTACTCTGAAGAGGTCACTTGTCGAGTAGAAGAATTATGTAATTTTAAGTTTATTGAAGAAGTAAAAGAGAAAAAAGGCGGATACTTCCAATATCGCTATACGCTTACACCAGAAGGGGAAACGTTTTTAAGTCATCATGATGTGGACATGCCCGCATTAGAAAATGTTGTTTCAAGTATGAATGGAAAGAGCTCACGTTTTCTAGAGCTTGTCTCAACAGTTCTTTACTTTGATGAATTAGAGAAAGATGAAGTGAAAGAAAAAATAACTACATTAAAAGCGAAACAGCGCTATACAGATGATGAGATTGAAGAAGCTTACGAATATATTAATCTACTAACACAACTACAAACAGAACTTCATTGTTAACGAAAAAGGTTTGAGGAATATAACTCCTCAAACCTTTTTTTTTGCAATTATTTATTTACATATCTAATTTTTGCTGCCCATAGCTTATCTGCAATTAATTTTCCTTTAGAATCAAAGCCTCGAATAATATATTTATCACGATTGTGATCATTACTATCCAAAACAAATAATGTGTAATTATTAGTTACTTCTTCAACATCATAATATTCTTGATTAGCTCTTACATCATCAAGCGTCATACTGTAGGGAGAACTAGTATGTAATCTTCCAAGGTGGTTACCAACTGTTATATATTGAATGCTAGAATTAGCAGATGTTTTTATTGCTAGTAAAAATCCATCTTTGCCATCCAATTCGGAAGTGCCAAAACCGGTAACTGCGAAAGGTTTATCTTTTTCAATAGATTGATCTGTAGATTCCCCGCTATATTTATACAACAAATGAAAAACGCTTTCTATTCTTGCAACGCCAAATGTCCCAAGGTCGGGATCTTCAAACAAAATTGCTTTACCATAGACCGTGTCTTTTGAAAGTACATGTTTGCCAGTAATGGTACTAGCTGCGGTAAAGCCAAAGCCACTAAACAAACTATATATAAGAGGAAATAATACGATTAAAACCAATATGTAATATCTTTTTTTCATAATTAAACCTCTCTTACTATCATTATTTAGCATTATCATACCATAGATAAATACTGGGAAATTGTCATTGTCAGTCGAATGCGAATAGATGCAACGTTCTCGAATAAAATATAGTAATTTATTAGTTCTTATAGTTAATTAGTAGTGATGGAAGGGTGAGCGTGATGAAAAATAAATTATTAATTGCTCTATTTGTACTTGGTGTTTTTGTTACTTCATGTGGTTTACTAAACATGCTTAATTCGAAAATAAACTATATGTATTCGTATGGTGCGCTCGTTATAGGTATTGTCATCCTGGCAATCCCAGTAGGGTATGTGAAATGGCGTTTAGGTAAACTGTGGCTAACTTTTAAAAATGGTCAGGATTTTAAGGAAGTCATGGCATCTCTAATTAAGTATGAAGTAGAATTTGGGTCGAATTATTCGAAGAAAAATTCTCATCATTAATGCAATTTTTGTTTACCAAAATGGTAAAAATAGGATATTATACTTATAGGTAATAGTATAATAGTACTAGTATTTTATGATTGGAGGGGTTAAGTATGAAAGCGTTTAATATGAAATTATATTTAATTTTTCTTGGGTTATCATCAATTGGAATAGTAGGCCTTATTCCTTACACAATGAAGGCAAACAAGGAATTAATTGCCGAGCTAGATCTAAACCCAGCCTTAATTGCTGCAATTCAAGGAGTGCAGATGATTGTTCTTACAGCTGTACTTCTCTTTGTTGGACTTCTTATTTGGAAGAAGGCTGGATTTCAGTCAGTCATAATTGAGAAGTGGCTCCAAAAGCAGAAAATAACGATTAATATAAAAAAATATACTCTTATATCTATTGGATGGGGAACTGTTGCATCTTTATTAATTGTTCTTACTAGTTTTACATATGAAAAATTAAGTTTCGTTGAGAAGTCGTCAACCAATGAACCGATGTTATGGTGGGAAGCGATATTGGCAAGCTTTTACGGTGGGTTTGCTGAAGAAATAATGATGCGTTTATTTTTAGTGTCATTGCTTGTAATATTATTGAGTAAATTATTTAAACAAAAGGAAAATAAAAAACCTATTATATATGTATTATCTATCATCCTAGCAGCAGTAGTGTTTGGAGTTTTGCATTTACCACTTTTAACAACGACAGATTTAGGATTCACCTCTATTTCGATTAGTTATGTATTATTAATGAATGGATTAGCTGCGATAGTTTTTGGGGTATTGTATTGGAAAAAAGGAATCGAAGCTGCCTTTATTGCTCATTATACAACAGACATTTGGATTCACTATATCTTTCCGACTTTCTTTAGTTTTACGCTTATATAATGACTAAAACGGAAACACCCCACTACAAGAGTAGTAGGGTGTTTTTTTCCTGGCTGGATTAATGTTGTACAAAAGCAAGTAAGTAAATAAATAGCAGTGCAAAAATATAAAGTAAATAGTGAACTTGACGCCATTTTCCACTAAAGATTTTTAATATTGGGTATGCGATGAAACCGAAGGCAATACCTGTAGCAATACTAGAAGTAAGTGGCATTGCTAAAATAACTAAAAATGCAGGAAACGCTTCATCAAATTCATTCCAAGTAATTTTCCCAATTGCCACCATCATGTATGAACCTACAATAATTAATGCTGGGGCTGTAATTGCAGCAACGTTTGATACTGCACCGACTAACGGGCTAAAGAAAGCAGCAACAATAAATAACATCGCAACAGTAAATGTTGTTAAGCCAGTACGACCTCCTGCAGCTACACCACTTGAAGACTCAATATAAGCAGTCGTTGGGCTAGTACCGAACATTGCTCCAACAGAAGTTGCGACAGAGTCAGCTAGTAATGCTTGTTTTGCTTTTGGTAATTTATTATTTTTTGTAAGACCAGCTTGCTCAGCGACACCGATCATCGTTCCAGTCGTATCAAATAGTGTTACTAGTAAAAAGGCAAATACAACGGCATATAAACCATAATTAAAGACATCAACAAAGGAAAGTAGCGGGTTTGAGATAACTAAATCTGGCATGCTTGGAACTGCGAATATGTCCGTTGCTATTACTAAATAATCAGTAAAATAAGCGACAATAGCAGTTGCAATCATTCCGACAAACAATGCCCCAGGCACTCGCAAAACAATGAAAACTAGTGTTACAAATAAACCGAATAATGAAAGTAAGACTGTTGGAGATTGTAAGTTTCCTAGTGTAACTAATGTTTGCTCATTAGCGACTACTAGCCCTGTCATACGCAAACCGATAAACGCAATAAATAGACCAATACCAGCAGTAATTGCATACTTTAAGTTTGCTGGAATCGCATTAATTAATACTTCGCGAAATTTTGTTAATGATAATAGTACAAATATAATACCGGCAACGAAAACTGCACTAAAAGCAGTTTCATATGTAATAGTTTCAGAGTTTCCAACGACATAAAAAGCAAAATATGCATTTAACCCCATACCAGGAGCGATTGCTATTGGGTAGTTAGCGAAAAGTGCCATCCATAATGTTCCTAATACTGCTGCTATAATTGTAGCCATAAATGCTGTTTGGAAAGGGACACCAGCGAATTCTAATATTGAAGGGTTAACTACGATTATATATACCATCGTTAAAAAGGTAGTAAAACCTGCTAATAATTCTGTTTTAGTATTTGTGCGATTTTCTTTTAACTTAAAGATGCGATCTAACATAATAACCTCCATAATTACGAACATTTAAAACAACAAACTAAATATTATTCGCTTTTGTGGCAAAAAGCAATAGTTTTTTCAAATTGAGCAGAAACAATTATTTTAGGACAGAGTGCCGATATGATAAAATAACGTCATACGTTGTGCACCGCTTGAAGGAGGACAAAAAATGGACTTACTTAATAATGATGATAAAAATAAAAAGAAAAAAGGTAATGGTTTTACAATCATTACAAATGACCCGACAGATGGTCATGGAGGGTTTGGTTCTGGCTCTGCAGGTGTATTGAGTTTAAGCAATATGTCGCCTGTAATCGTCGATACGGAAGATGGAGATGCATACATCGATATGGGTGCAATGCATGCAAGAAGTGCTGTTGAAAAACGCATCAAATTCCTACCTAATCGTGAAGAAGTACCTAATGGGAAATTGTATTGGCTTGTGTGGGTACAAGTAGAAAGAAAAGAAGATGGTCCTTATTATGCTGGAGTTGCTAGCTGTGAGATGCGAATTGATGAGAGCATTCGTCGTGGCTATAAAAGTTTACCTGAACATGTAAATAATATGGATAAAGCATTAAAAGGGAAGATTATTGTTGATCACATGGATGAGAAATCGAAAAAGATTTTAGCTGATTTCTTAAAGGGATATGATGAGAGTATGTGGGATCGTTCAAGTGAGCAATTGAAGGCTGACTTAATTGGTTAGTATTATTTAAGGTTATACGTCGCTAGGCGTTCGCCTCGCTTTTCTATTGTCCAGATGCGAGCACCTTCGGCTCGAGGTCTGAAGCCAATCACTTCTAAAGACAAAAAGCGTCTTTAATCAGTGCTCGTCTTCAGCTTGTCGAAAATACCCGGTGTTCTCGCTTTTCTTTATTGATCCAGCTTCAGCAATCAACGTCTAGAAAACTTCACACTCTTCATTTCGATAAGTCTACATCGAATAGTTATCACTATTCGTGTATCCTTTATCTTAATCAGAGTGCTCCAGTATTTTACGCCGTTAACCGATTGCTTCAGCTTTTCTATTAATTTTTGAATGTTTTATGAACATTTTAGGAAACACTTGTACTTTTTAAAAAGAATAAGTAAACTAAATTTAGTTGATACGATTTACACCGTATTACTAGGACAGGAAAGAACCCGAGGACTTATATCCTCGGGTTCTTTCCGTTATTTTGCATATATTTGGATTCGAAGTGAAATTAGGGATTGCTTCAGCTTTTCTTATTTGTCTAGCTTCAGCAATCAACGTCTAGAAAACTTCACACTCTTCATTTCGATAAGTCAACATCATTCAGTGAAGTGGTTTCTAGAAAAGGCTCCTATCAACTAGAGAACTTCATACTACTCAATTACGATAAGTCAACATCAAAACGCTACGCTTTTTGTGTTTCCTTTATCTCATTCGCAGTATTCCAGTTCCATCGTTGATGAACAGTCGCCTTTCCTTTTCGATGCATCCTTTATCTCAAACAAAGTGCTCCAGCTTATACGTCGCTAGGCGTTCACCTCGCTTTTCTATTGTCCAGCTGCGGCTCACAGCGACTAGTAACCTTCACACTTTTTATTTACGATAAGTCAACATCAACTCGAACTTCTCGTTGTGTTTCCTTTATCTCAAACAAAGTGCTCCAGCTTATACGTCGCTAGGCGTTCGCCTCGCTTTTCTATTAAAATAGGCGATCGATTATACCTTGGAACCAGCCGTCATCTTCATCTTCTTTTTCTGTTTGATTCTTACGCTCTTTAGTCTTCCGTGGATCTTTAATGTGCTCTGTACAAAATTCCACTGGCTCTGTGCCCTTTACGTAGTAGGTCATTTTTTGAATAGGGCATGCTTCTGTTGCTCTTTTTCCGTTTTGTGGATTAACTAACACAGCAATGACATCATCTGGCGTTTTTAAACTTTCACTTCGTTTATTTTTTAGCGTTTCTTCCATTACTCTTGCCCATATTCTTTTTGCGTAAATTAACTCTTTCACCTTTTCAATTTTTCGGTTGTCATCATACCCTATCCATACACCAACAGCTAATTGAGGAGTAAAACCAATCATCCAGCTGTCCGTCGGAGTAGAACCTGATTTCCCTGCCACTCTACGCGATATTAAATTATTAATTGAAGAACCAGTTACTCGCATTTCAACTCCATTGAGCCGTTCGTCAAACATACCTTCCATTAGATTAGAAAGCAGAAATGTCGTAGTTGGATCTAGCACTTGCTCCTTTTCATAATCACGTTCGAATACAATATTACCTTGCTGATCAATCACTTTTTCAATAACGTGAGGTTCAATTTTCTTTCCGCCGTTAGCAATGATTGCGTAAGCATTTGTCATTTCCGAAACAGACATAAGTGAAGTTCCGAGTGGCAATGAAGGTACACTTGCAATATGACTTTTTATACCGAATTTTTTAATGTTCTCAACTACTTTATCAATACCTAAAAACAAGTTTGTTTTTACAGCGTAAATATTGTCAGACAAGGCGATGGCTTGCGCGAGCGTGATTGGACCATTTTGGTAGTAATTATTATAATTTGCTGGCGCATATACTTCACGACCTTCATCAAACGTAAATGAAGTTGGCTGGCTAAGTAATTGTGTGGAAGCCGTAAAGCCATTTTCAAGTGCAGTATAATATACGAGCGGTTTAAAAGTCGACCCGGGCTGCCGTTTTGCTTGGACAGCTCGATTGAATGGGCTTTGCTCATAACTATTACCGCCAATCATCGCGATAACAGCACCTGATTTTGGGTCAATCGCAACGAGTGCTGATTGAATAGTTGAATCATGGTACATTTCAACGTCGATAGCTTTTTCAGCCGTTTTTTGAACAAGTGGATGTAATGTTGTATACACTTTTAAACCGCCATTATTAATTAAGCGTTCACTAATTCCTAATTTGTTAAGAAGTTCATTTTTTACGATATCTTGAAAATATGGAGCGAGCCGATCAATTTTTTCTGTTTTTGATTTATAGACAAATTGAAGAGGCTCGTCCAAGGCTAATTTAGCTTCCTCAGCAGTAAGTTTATCTTGTTTTACCATTGCCTTTAAAATTGTTTTTTGCCTTGCTTTAGCATTTTTTTCATGGAGTTTAGGTGAATAGTAAGTAGGTCCTTTTGGGATACCTGCAAGAATAGTAGCCTCACTTAATGTTAACTCCATTGCAGGTTTATCAAAATAATAATTGGCAGCAGCTTCAATGCCGTACATACCATGACCGTAATAGATCGTATTTAAGTAGCCTTCGAGAATTTGTTGTTTATCATAATGAGCCTCTAGACGAAGCGTATACAAAGCTTCATGTAACTTTCGTTTCCAAGTTTTATCGTGCTCTAAAAATAAGTTCCGCGCATATTGCTGCGTAATTGTACTAGCCCCTTGCACTTTAGCCATTGACTTTAAATCCGCAATTGCAGCACCGACAATTCTTTTATAGTCAAAACCATCATGGTCAAAAAACTTCCGGTCTTCAATAGAAATAGTTGCGTGTATTAGGTGTTCTGAAATTTGCTCTAAAGGAACCCAATATCGTTTCTGTCCGTTGTTTGTCTCACCGATAATTGTACCGTCACTTGCATAAAATATCGACGATTGGGAAACGACAAGAGGAGGTGGACCTAAAGCTTTCACATAAAGAAGTAGTCCAATTATGGAAAGAATAATTAGAAAAGTAAATGTGCTAGCAAGAGCAAATAGGACTTTGAAAACCTTGCGCACTTTGCGATTCATATTCATAGAAATCCACCCCAATACTTTAATCTTTGTTACAGTATTGGATAGTTTGTCGAAATCTAAACATTTTTGTATATAGGAGTATTTTAAAATAAAAAAATTATACTTGCTTTTTTATTCCATTACTCTATACTTAGCTTGTTTGTAATTATCAATTTAGGGAACATTTAATAAAGATGGTTAACTTATGGAAAGGATGATAAATATGGGTGGAACTTGGTTTACTGAAAAACAAACAGACAACTACGGAATTACAATGAAAATTAACCGTACGTTACATACAGAGCAAACGGATTTTCAAAAGTTAGAGATGGTAGAAACAGCAGAGTGGGGGAACATGCTTATTTTAGATGGCATGGTCATGACGACAAAGAAAGATGAGTTCGTTTACCATGAAATGGTTGCTCACGTACCGTTGTTTACACACCCTAACCCGAAGAAGGTATTAGTAGTAGGTGGTGGAGACGGCGGAGTAATTCGTGAAGTCTTAAAACACCCAAGTGTGGAAAAAGCAGTTTTAGTTGAAATTGACGGAAAAGTTATCGAGTATTCTAAAAAGTACTTACCTTCGATTGCTGGTGCTTTAGATGACGCGCGTGTAGATGTACAAGTTGATGATGGATTTATGCACATTGCTAAAAGTGAAAATGAGTATGACGTGATTATGGTTGACTCTACTGAGCCTGTTGGCCCAGCTGTTAACTTATTTACAAAAGGATTTTATGCTGGTATCTCAAAGGCATTAAAAGATGACGGAATTTTTGTCGCGCAAACAGATAATCCTTGGTTTAAAGCTGAATTAATCCAAACAGTATTTAAAGATGTTAGCGAAATTTTCCCAATTACACGCCTTTATACTGCACATATTCCAACATATCCTAGTGGTTTATGGACGTTTACAATCGGATCTAAAAAACACGATCCTCTTGCGATTAGCGAAGAGCGTTTCCATGAGATTGACACGAAGTATTATACAAAAGAGCTACACAATGCAGCGTTCGCTCTGCCAAAGTTCGTAGCAGATTTAACGAAGTAAGGGGAGAAAAAAATGCGTTTTGATGAAGCTTATTCTGGAAATGTATTTATTAAAAGCCACGGAAACTATGATGAAAGCGATGTTGTCATCTACGGGATGCCGATGGATTGGACAGTAAGTTTCCGTCCTGGTTCACGTTTCGGTCCAGCAAAAATTCGTGAAGTATCGTTAGGGCTTGAAGAGTATAGCCCATATTTAGATCGTCATTTAGAACAAGTGAAATACTTTGATGCTGGTGATATCCCATTACCATTTGGTAATCCGCAACGAAGCATAGACATGATTGAAGAGTATGTCGGTACATTACTAGAGGCAGGAAAATTCCCGCTTGGAATTGGTGGAGAGCACTTAGTATCATGGCCAATTTTCAAAGCGTTCAAGAAGAAGTATGACGACTTTGTAGTCATTCATATTGATGCTCATGCTGATTTGCGCGAAGAGTACGAAGGTGAGCCATTATCGCACTCAACGCCAATACGTAAAGCGTGTGAACTTTTAGGGCCTGAAAATGTTTATTCATTCGGAATTCGCTCTGGTATGCAAGAGGAATTTGAATTTGCAAAAACTTCAGGAATGCACATGTCCAAATTTGAAGTAGCTGAGCCATTAAAAGAAATTTTACCGACACTTGCTGGTCGTAATGTTTATGTGACGATTGATATTGACGTATTAGACCCAGCTCATGCTCCTGGAACAGGAACAGCCGAGGCTGGTGGAATTACATCAAAAGAATTGTTAGAAGCAATTATGTTAATTGCAAAATCAGAAGTAAACGTTATTGGTGCTGACTTAGTAGAAGTAGCTCCAGTATATGACCACTCTGAACAAACAGCAATTGCTGCAAGTAAGTTTATTCGTGAAATGCTATTAGGTTGGACAAAATAATACAGTTTTCAAAAGTCGCCATATATAGGCGACTTTTTTTCTGGTAAAATAACAGAAAAATAAGAATGTTATGAAACGTAAGTGCTCCTTCCTCGTCATAACGACAGGTGGAACTGACACAAAAGAGAGATAACATTTAATTTGATCGAGGGGGAAGCAATTTGAATGGCTCGATGCGCTACATTTTTCAGTTTATTGTCGCTTGTTTAGGCATCATCTTAATTGGGATAATTCCTGTTATTTTTTATGCAATTGTAAAGTTATTTAAGGATTTAAAAGATATATTAATCACCTTATTTAACCTTGGAGACTTAACATATACCGTTAAGGGGACAGTTAGGCCAGTTTTTCCAGCAATAATAGAACCTTATCTTTATTCCATGACGGTTTTGTTTGTCGCTTTAATAATTGGCGTTGTTTCAGCGGTCATCCTAACGTACATAACAATGTTACTTCATAGAAAAATAATAAATGGAATAAAGTTTGTCGTATTTATTTTAGAGTCTCTCCCAGATATATTTGTAATTTTACTTGTCCAAGCATTTATTATTTTTATATATCATAAAACAGATACACTATTGTTCAGCATTGCTGTCTATAAAGAGAAAATCTATTTTCTACCTATAATTTGCCTGGCCGTTTTACCCGCAGTACAATTTTATAAAATTTTAATCTTAATCTTCGAAGAAGAACTCGAGCAGCCTTACGTGGAATTAGCACGTGGAAAAGGAATGAAAAAAAGTTGGATATTATTAAATCATGTCCTTCGTAATGCTGCCATTAGCATGTTTTATCATTCGAAGTCGATTTTATGGTTTATGCTTTCCAACCTGTTAATTTTAGAATACTTATTCAATCTGTTTGGAATAACAACGTTCTTAAGAGAATATATGACACCATCAATCTTTACGATTGGCGTTTTCATGATATTCTTCCCATTATTTATTATTTATAGTGTTGGAGAAAGATTGATTTTAAGATTGAAAGAAAGAGAGGCTGCAAAAATATGATAATACTTCGGTTGTTTAAAAACCCACTCTTTCTCATTGGATTTATTGTGATTTTTGGCTTAATTACAGCTAGTTTCGTCCATAAATTTGTGTACGACAATGAAATTAAACAAGTAATGTTTTTGCTAGATGATAATGGTGACTTAATTGACGCTGCACCGATTGATCCTTCGAAGGAATTTCCACTAGGAACAGACAGTGGCGGTAGAGATATGTTAATGATGTTAATATCCGGAACGAAATATACATTGTTATTTGCTTTTTCGGTCGCGTTTTTCCGAGTGTTATTTTCGATTGCCCTCGGAGTTTTATATGGTACTTATTTATTGAAATTTAAAGAGTATATTGATCGCTTCGTCGATGCTTTTCATTTTATCCCATTAACATTGATTGCCTATTACATTTTAGAGCCGATTTTGTATCAATCGACAATGGGCTTTGGCTTTACATTTCAAGAGAGAATTATTTTAGAAGGACTCGTGCTAATTGTTTTAGCTATTCCAATCACATCCGTTTTAATTGCAAATGAAATAGAGCTTGTCTTGAAGAAGGAATTTATTTTAAGCGCTAAAACACTTGGTGGATCAAAATTTCACATTATGTGGAAGCATATTCGCCCCCATTTACTCGGACGTATGGCAATTATTTATGGACAACAAGTTGTTCAAGTGCTTCTAGTTTTAGCTCATCTTGGCTTATTAAAATTATTTCTCGGTGGAACGATTGTTGATTATACGATAATGGGAGATAGACCTAAGACATTGTCTTATGAATGGTCTGGAATGATTGGGAGTTCAATGAGGTGGTTCCATTCAGATGCAGAATATATTTTTTATGCCCCAATATTATTCTTCGCTGTTTCCATTTTAGCAATGAACTTTATGTTGGAAGGCTTTAAACGTGTGACGAATGATCGAACACATTTAAAGAAAAAAGCCCGAAAAGAAGCTAAGAAATTTAATAACAAAAAAAATAGTAACGTTGAAATTTCGAGTGACATGTTCGAATTAAAGAAACCAATACGAGAGTAGCATTGGCAGACTCCGATTAATTTCGGAGTTTTTTCTTTAGGACTCCAATATATGGTAAAATATACAAAATGCTGAATAGTATTAATTTTATGAAACCAACTGCTTAGTAGATCGTCATTACTAATAGTATGAAAACAAATGGTGGTGAAAAATAGTGAAAAATAGGGATTCCCTTTATTTAGAACGCGCGTACGAAGAACAGCGCTTTACTGTGCTCCTTGATGAATATGGAGAAAAACTAACGAGACTTGCTTACACATATGTAAAGGATTGGGGTAAAGCAGAAGATATCGTCCAAGATACCTTTATTAGTTTTTATGAAAAACAACATCAGTTTCGCGGCGAATGCTCATTGAAAAACTGGTTGTTTAAATTAACAATTAACCGGTGCAAAGACTATTTGAAAAGTAGTGCGTACAAACGCCTCATCTTCGGTACGATTTTAGAAAAGTGGATACCTACGACAAATACTTCACCAGAATTAAAGTTGATTACTAAGAATGAATATGAACAATTAGCAACGCACATTATGAATCTACCAATTAAATATAGAGAATGTATTATTTTTTACTACCAAGAGGAACTATCCATTGCTGAAATGAGTCAAATGCTCCAGGAAAAAGAATCAACAATTAAAACGAGACTGCACCGAGCAAGAGAAATGTTAAAGAAGGAAATGGTTGCAGAGGAGCGTGACAGCAATGGATAAAATGCTTAAAGATCTAGATAAAGTAATGGATGAAGCAGTTTACCAAAGAAAAAGATTCAATGATAAACAGAAACAAGATATCCTACAAAAAATAAACATGAAGAATGAACGAAAAAATAGTTCGTTTAGATACCGTCTACATCAAGCACTTTCGATAGCCGCAGTATGTATCTTGTTTGTATCGGTATTTAGCTTAGTTTATATCGAAAAAAAATCAACTACTAAGAAAAATGAAGAAAAAATCGAGCTACAAGGCTTTCAAGAACCTGTAGCGAGCATTGCGCTCATTAAAAGAATAGAAGAATTACTAGTCCGTGAAAATATTATTTATAAAGCGGAGTACCACAAAGTTGACCACCATATTAACTTAATCATCACAGTATCAAATGAATTAAGCTCAAAACAAATTACGGAAGTGGCAGAGCAATTCTTAAAAAGAGGGTCGATTATTTATGAAAACTTACCGTCTGCAGCAGTGTTTGATGGGGTAGTCGATGTGTGGGAATCATATAGTTTAACAATTGAAATGAAAACTCTCCCAAGCTGGAATGTCAATTACGGTTCAGGAAATCAACTATTAAATACAAATGAAAAAATTGTTTTAAAAGGTTCGAAAGAAAAGAAAAGTAAAGAGATTGATTGGTCTTTAATAGATAATTAGAGTGGAGCAGGGGTGAATGTATGAATAAACCGACAAGAGTTTTATTGCAATTTATTGTGGCATGCATCGGGATCATTTTTATTGGAGCAATACCGAAACTATTTGAAGTAGAGCGGGTTTTTGATGAGGAAGGTGAAACAGCAACGGGTCCATTATTCAATTTCTCAGGCTATTTTGAAGGGATAAAAGATTTATTTGGAAAATTAATGAATGTCTCGGAAATAACATATAACGCTAATGGGACCGTTCGTCCAATCTTCCCTAAAATATTTGAACCATATCTCTATTCTGCTGAAATATTACTAGGTGCACTGCTTATTGGTATTGTCTCAGCCATCGTATTAACATATATAACAATGCTTTTGCACAGAAAAATTATTTCTGGTTTTAAATTCGTCACATTTGTTCTTGAATCATTACCCGACATCTTAGTCATAGTTGGTGTACAAGCAATTATTATTTACATCTTCCAGAAGACGGGTGTACGCCTGTTTAGTATAGCGGTTTATCGAGAGAATATTTATGTATTGCCAATAATATGTTTAGCTGTATTACCTGCTGTCCAGTTTTATAAAGTCTTGCTATTAATATTTGAAGAAGAATTAGAAGAACATTATGTCGAGTTAGCAAAAGGCAAAGGGATGAAGAAAAGTTGGATTCTGTTAGTACATGTTCTTCGCAATGCAGGTATCAGCATGTTTTACCATTCAAAAGCAATACTGTGGTTCATGCTATCTAACTTAGTTATTTTAGAATACTTTTTTAACCTTTATGGAATTACTGCATTTTTACTAGACTACATTACTTCAGAAATTTTTACCGTCGGCTTATTTATGATTTTCATTCCGTTATTTATTGTATATACGAGTGGAGAATTCCTAATTCAAAAGTTGACGAAAAGGGAGGCAACTAACTTATGATTTTATTTAGGTTGTTAAAAAATCCTTACTTCCTTTTCGGTTTTCTTATTATTAGTGGAATGCTCGTTGGCAGCTTCGTTCATCAACATGTCTTTAATAGTGAAATTAAACAAGTAATGTGGTTATTAGATGAAAATAATGACTTACTCGATGCAGCGCCTCTACCACCTTCAAAAGATTTATGGTTAGGTACAGATCGAGATGGATATGATTTATTCATGATGCTTTTATCTGGAGCGAAATATACATTGATATTTGCATTTTTAGTAGGTTTTTTGCGAGTGTTCTTTTCACTCTGTGTCGGAATACTTTACGGTACTTTCTTTATGAAGTATAAACGCTACATTGACGGTTTTGTCGATGCGTTTCACTATATCCCGTTAACATTAATCAGTATCTTTATTCTTTTCCCTATCCTTTGGGAGACACCGATGGGATTCACGTACACGTTTGCTGAACGGTTAATTTTACAAGCGCTCATTTTAACATTACTTGCAGTACCGGTTACTTCTGTACTAATCGGAAATGAAATAAATGAAATTTTAAAGCGTGAATTTATTTTAGGAGCAAAAACGTTAGGTGGTTCAAAGTTTCATATTTTATGGAAACATGTTCGTCCCCATTTGTTTGCCAGAGTAGCAATCATTTATGGACAGCAAGTCGTTCAAGTGCTACTTGTTTTAGCTCATTTAGGTTTGTTTGCGCTGTTTTTAGGAGGCACTGATATTTGTTACAATTGCATGGGAGATCCACCGAAAACAATGACCTATGAATGGTCTGGAATGCTTGGTAATTCTCATATGTCTTTCCAAACAAACGCGAAATGGATTTTCCTTGCGCCAATAATATTTTTTGCCGTATCCATATTAGCAATGAACTTTATGATTGAAGGATTTAAACGAGTGATGACTGACAGGAGCTATCTACTAACAAAAGTGAAAAAGAAAAAGAAAGCTAGCAAAAACGAGAATGTGGTTATCCAAAGTGAGATGTTTGAGTTAAGTAGTTCGAAACATTAAGAGTAATAATTTGCGGTTTTCATTATAAACTGGTAAATGTTTTTTAAAACTGAGGGGCTTTTGCTTTTCAGTTTTTTCTTTTATCTCACTCAAAGTATTCCAGTTCATACGTCGCTAACCAGTCGTCTCAGCTTTTCTTTATTTGATCCAGCTTCAGCAATCAACGTCTAGAAAGCTTCACACTCTTGATTTCGATAAGTCTACATCGAATAGCATTGCTATTCGTGTATCCTTTATCTCAATCAGAGTGTTCCACCTTTTACGCCGTTAAACGATTGCTTCAGCTTTTCTTTATTTGCAGTTTTGCCAATTTGTCTTTATAATATTGAAGTTAATATAGTTAAGGACGTGCATGAAATGAAACAAGCTTCAACTGGGCAACCTGTAAATGTAAAAGTAGTAACTGAAATGCGTAATGGTCCACAAAAAGAGACAATGACGCAAAACTCAAAAGGAATGCGTTATTTAAAGGGTGATACTACATATTTTCGTTATGAAGAAAAGTTAGCAGAAGAAGCGACTGTTGATACTACTGTTAAAGTGTCAGGTGAAAGTGTAACAGTAATTAGAAAAGGTGCGGTTACGATGAAGCAACTTTTTCGCAGGCATGAAGTAACGGCTTCTACATATCGAAGTGTCCACGGACCAATGGAGATGGAAACGAAAACTGACATGCTTAAATACGAATGGAATGATCGAAAAGCATCAGGGAAATTGACTTTATCATATATGTTAACGTTGCAAGGTGAACAAGTAGGAAGACATAAATTAACGTTTCTAATTGAGGAGGTTTAAAGATGAATACGGTAGAGAAAGTGCAGGCTCTTTTAAAGGAAGAAATTAAACAAGCTGTCTTAGCTGCTGGATTAGCAGAAGAAGCGCAAATTCCAGAAGTAATCTTAGAAACACCGAAAGATAAAGCACACGGTGATTATGCAACAAACATGGCGATGCAGTTAGCTCGTATTGCAAAAAAAGCGCCACGTGCAATTGCCGATGAAATCGTAGCTAATGTAAATAAAGAACGTGGTTCCATTGAAAAGATTGAAATTGCAGGACCAGGGTTCATTAATTTTCACATGAATAACAGCTATTTACTAGAGCTTATTCCAGCGGTGTTATCAGCTGGAGAAGAATACGGAAAAACAAACACAGGTAACGGAAAAAAGGTACAAAATGAGTTTGTATCAGCGAATCCGACTGGTAGTTTGCATTTAGGCCATGCTCGTGGAGCGGCTGTAGGTGACACGATGTGTAATATTCTTGCGAAAGCAGGCTATGACATCTCTCGTGAATACTACATTAATGATGCTGGAAATCAAATTCATAATTTAGCTACTTCAATTGAAGCTCGTTATTTTCAATCATTAGGCTTAGAAAAAGAAATGCCAGAAGACGGCTATCACGGACAAGACATTATTGGTTTTGGTGAAGACTTAGCAAAAAATCACGGCGATAAATTTGTTCATGCTGATGATGAAGAACGTTATGAGTTTTTCCGTGCTTACGGTTTAAAGCGTGAGTTAGATAAATTGAAAAAAGATTTAGGTGACTTTGGCGTTCATTTCGACGTTTGGTATTCTGAAACATCTTTATATGAAACTGGGAAAGTGAAGGAAGTTTTAGAAACATTGCAAGAAAAAGGGGAAACATATGAACAAGATGGAGCACTTTGGTTCCGTTCAACGGCATATGGCGATGATAAAGATCGCGTACTCGTTAAATCAGACGGTTCATATACGTATTTAACGCCTGATATTGCTTACCACCATGATAAACTAAAACGAGGGTTTGAACAGTTAATTAACATTTGGGGAGCGGACCATCACGGCTACATTCCACGTATGAAAGCAGCAATCCAAGCGTTAGGCTATGATAAAAAACAGCTTCACGTTCAAATTATCCAAATGGTTAATTTGTTCCAAAATGGCGAAAAAGTGAAGATGAGTAAACGTACAGGGAAAGCTGTTACACTTCGTGAATTAATGGAAGAAGTTGGCGTCGATGCAATGCGTTATTTCTTTGCAATGAGAAGTTCTGATTCACATCTTGATTTTGATATGGACTTAGCCGTATCAAAGTCGAATGAAAATCCAGTTTACTATGTGCAGTATGCACACGCCCGTATTTGTAGTATACTTCGTCAAGGAGAAGAGTTGGGCTTATCTTATGACGGCGAAATAGACCTTTCGTTAATTTCTTCTGAAAAGGAAATGGAATTATTGAAAAAAGTTGGGGAGCTTCCTCAGGCTGTTTCAGAAGCTGCAGAAAAGTTAATGCCACATCGCATTACAAACTATGCGTTCGAGTTAGCTGCAACGCTTCACAGTTTCTACAATGCGGAAAAAGTATTAGATGAAAGTAATAAAGAGAAGAGCCAAGCTCGTTTAGCGTTAGTAAAAAGTGTACAAATTACACTGCAAAATACATTAAAGCTTATCGGTGTGTCTGCTCCAGAACGTATGTAATTAAAAAGTGCAACAGCATGAGAAATGAGGTGACAACATGAGAGAGATATTATTATCTTTAATCACAGGTGGAATTGTAGGTTTTGTTTTTGCTTTATTTAAATTACCAATTCCAGCGCCACCCGTACTATCAGGTGTAATCGGTATTGTTGGAGTTTACGGTGGATATAAAATATTCATGCACTTCTTCGGTGCGTAAAATAGAAAAGGTCTGAAGCGCAAATGCGTTTCAGACCTTTTTTTATAACTCAATTACGCCGCCAGCAACACGCTTTATCCCGCGCTTTTTCTCCAGCTCATCCATCAATTTTAATACGGCTTTATCCTTTGCCTTTGCTTCAATCATTATATCAACATCTTCTCCAATTTCTTTTAACAACTTTAATAAGGGATCAAAGTAATCTATATCAATATAATCTGAATGTGCACGATACATCTTTTCGGACTTTGGTGATGACATATGCAATTTCGGCACTAAAGGCGAATCTGACCATGTCTCATATATTTCAGGTAACAATTGCTCTAAAGGTGTCTCGCATAGATTTGCTAAATGGTGATGATAATCAAAGACCATTTTGACATTATGTTGTTGGCAGACGCGCAACGTTTCCTCCGTTGTGTACGTTTTATCATCATTTTCAAGTGTTGTAACCTTTCGGATTTCTTCAGGAATAAGCGGGAAATTTTGATCAAAACGTTTTAGTGCTTTTTCTTTATCGCCATAAGCACCGCCAACATGAATGTTAATGACAGCTTCATCTTCTAATCCCATAGCTTTAAAGATGTCGTAATGATATTGCATATCTTTAATCGCATTTTCCGTTACTTTCTTGCGATCACTCGTAAAAAGTGTAAATTGATTCGGGTGTAAACTCGTCCGTATGCCATGTTTCTTTACAAGGGTACCAATCTCTTTGAGTAGTTTTTTGTATGGTTTGACAAAGTCCCAACCAGCCTCAGGGTGTGTTGCTAATGGCACTACAGAAGAAGACATCCGATACAATGGGATACCGTGGGCAATGTTGAAATGTACCATTCGTTTTGTGTTTTCAAAATTAATTTTCGTAATTCGCAAAAGTTTTTCTTTCCGTTCTGTTTCATCTAGCTTTTCCCAACTAGTAAAGGTCATTGTTTTAGAAGCAGACGAATCCCATAACGATAAAGCCTGAGATACATAACCGAAGCGAATACGCATCCTGTTCCCTCCATTTCTTATCTGTCATAAAAACCTAGCAAAAAGTGTACCAAACTTCTCTTCAATTCTTTCTTTTAAAGAGCGATTGTTGACAGTTTCCATCGTTACTTTCGCTGATAATTGAATATCATTGGAAAATGCTTGTTGTACTTTGCCGACAAAGACTTTGTCATAAATAAAACAATTCATTTCCTGATTTAAGTAAAAACTGCGCCTATCGAAATTTGCTGTCCCAATATCACATAGTTCATCATCAATAATGACTACCTTTGCGTGATAAAAACCTTCTGTAAATTGATAGATAGAACAACCTGCATGTAAAAGTCCTTTTATATAAGGCATTGCTGCTTGTTTCACAAATAAGTGGTCAGATTTTTGGGGAAGAAGCAAGGTTACTTTAACTCCTTCCTTCGCCTTGCTTATTAATGCTTGTTGCACTCTTTTTCCAGGAATAAAATACGGTGTTCCAATCGTTATCGAGTATTTCGCCTTATCAAATAACTCTAAAAAGATTTCTTCGACATGCGCGCCATCTGTTGGTTGTAGCTTAATTGGAATTTTCCCACTCACTAATTTTGGGTAGTATGAGGGAGCGTTCACCTTTACTTTTGTAGCGTCGTGCCAATCTTCAAGAAATTGTTGCTGTAAATCACATACGCCTTCTCCAGTAATTTTTAAATGAAAATCGCGCCAATGTCCAAGTTTTGGATCAAGCCCTAAATATTCATTTCCAACATTGAAGCCACCTAAAAAGCCAATTTTGCCATCGATGACACATATTTTGCGATGATTTCTTCGGTTTAATTTATATAAAAAATAAGGGAATGTCGGTGTTTTTGCGAAGCTAAAGTGAATGCCATGATCTTTCAGATCTTTCCTTGTTGCTTTTGAAATATTCATGCTTCCGATTCTATCCACTAATAATCGGACAGTTACTCCTTGGTTTGCCTTTTCTTTCAAAAGGTGAAATAAGCGTTTGCTTATATCGTCTTCGCGAACGATATAAAAAAGAATATGAATATGATGAGAGGCTTCTTTAATATCATTAAATAGGGCAGAAAATAACCGTTCCCCCGTATTAAAAAGTTCACAATCACTTTGTCTTTGAGGGAAGCTTTTTTTTATAGTTGTCCTTTGATGTGTTCGTTTTCCAAGAGCAAAATCCAACCAAATGAGAAAAATGAACAGAACGATAGCTAAAATACTTATGTTTATCAAGGAAATACCCTCCCTCCAAAGTGAAGTGCGCTGTTTTTTAGTATGTCCAACTTATCGTTGTTCAACAGGTGAAAGTGGAAAAACAAGAGTTGACTGAGCACTCGCTCACCGTGTTATAATAAAGTCAGAAAATTAAACCGTTTCTGAATTGAGAAACAAAATACAAACTATGTTCTAGCAATAAGAGAAAGGGGCAAAAAACATGGAAGCTTTACAACTTATTAACTGGCTTGCATTCATTTTTGTAACCGCTTACGCGTTCTTCTTATTCGGGTATGTAATTAAGACTCGTTATGAGTACATTAAGCTCGGAAAAAAAGTTGAGTTTAACAACACAATGAAAGAGCGTATTAAAGCAGTACTTATTAATGTCTTCGGTCAAAAGAAACTTTTGAAAGATAAAAAGAGTGGAATTATTCACGTTATTTTCTTTTATGGATTTATACTCGTGCAATTCGGAGCGATCGACTTCGTTTGGAAAGGTTTAGCACCTGGAAGTCATTTGCCACTAGGTCCGATGTACCACGGTTTTACATTTTTCCAAGAAATTATAACGTTCTTAATTTTAGTTGCAGTATTTGCAGCATTTTACCGTCGTTATGTTGAGAAGTTAGTTCGCTTAAAGAGGGGTTTTAAAGCTGGACTTGTCCTTCTATTCATCGGTGGATTGATGTTAACTGTACTACTTGGAAATGCAATGGATATTTTATGGAACGGCCAAGAAGTTGCTTGGTCTTGGTCAGAACCAATTGCATCAGGATTTGCGGTACTATTTGCAGGTTTACCAAAGGCTGCTGTCGTTACCTTATTCTTTGTGTTCTGGTGGATACATTTATTAATTTTATTAACATTTATGGTTTACGTTCCGCAATCGAAACATGCCCATTTAATTGCAGCTCCTTTAAATGTTTACTTAGGACGTACAGACAAGGTTGGTAAGCTTTCAACGATTGACTTTGAAGATGAAACGCAAGAGTCTTATGGTGTTGGCAAAATTGAAGACTTTAATCATAAACAACTTGTTGACTTATATGCTTGTGTTGAGTGTGGTCGTTGTACGAATGTTTGTCCGGCGACAGGTACAGGAAAAATGCTTTCACCAATGGACTTAATTGTCCGTCTGCGTGATCATTTAACGGAAAAAGGTGCGGCGATTACTTCTCGTCAGCCTTGGGTACCGACATTTGCTTTTTCAAACACTACTGGTAACCAATTAGCATTGCAAGCACAAGGTAAAGGGAATGAAGAATCTGCAGCAAGCCTTGCTTATGATGTTAGCTTAATTGGAGAAGTAATTACAGAAGAGGAAATTTGGGCTTGTACGACTTGTCGTAACTGTGAAGATCAATGTCCAGTAATGAATGAGCACGTTGATAAAATTATTGATATGCGTCGTTTCCTTGTTCTAAATGAAGGGAAAATGGATACAGATGCACAACGCGCTATGGTAAACATTGAACGTCAAGGTAACCCTTGGGGGATTAGTAAAAAAGAGCGTGAAAACTGGAGAGACCAATTCGAAGATGCTGTAATTCCGACAACAAAAGAACTGAAAAAAGCAGATGAAGATTTTGAATACCTGTTTTGGGTAAGTTCAATGGGATCTTACGATAATCGTAGTCAAAAGATTGCTGCAAGTTTAGCTCGTATTATGAACCATGCTGGAATTAAGTTTGCGATTTTAGGAAATAACGAGAAAAACTCAGGTGATACAGCACGCCGCCTTGGAAATGAATTTTTATTCCAAGAAATCGCAACGAAAAACATCTCTACTTTTGAAAAGTACGATGTTAAGAAAATTATTACGATTGATCCACACGCGTACAACACATTTAAAAATGAGTACCCTGAATTTGGTCTAAATGCGGAAGTTTATCATCATACCGAACTTTTAGCGCAGTGGATAAAAGAAGGCCGTATTAAACCAACAGAGGAAGTTAATGAAACAATTACGTACCATGATTCATGTTACTTAGGACGCTATAACGAAGTATATGAACCGCCTCGTGACATTTTAAAAGCTATTCCAGGAGTTAACGTTGTCGAGATGGAGCGTAACCGTGAAAAAGGAATGTGCTGTGGTGCTGGTGGTGGCTTAATGTGGACGGAAGAAACAGTTGGAACTCGTATTAATGTTGCTCGAACAGAACAAGCATTAGAAGTTGCACCAACAATGATTGGTTCAGGTTGTCCATATTGCTTAACAATGATCAGTGATGGTACAAAAGCAAAAGAAGTAGAAGATAAAGTACAAACTTTAGATATCGTCGAAATTTTAGAGAAGTCCGTCATCGGAGATAAAACAGAAGAAGTTGTTCATTAATAAAGGGATGTTGTGTACAACTATGTGCACAACTCCTTTCTGTATCAACCGTGACTGAGCGTTCAGTCAAAGAAAACGTTTTTATCAACTAATAGGGGGATTTTTTATTATGAGTAAAACAGTTATTTTAAGTGGAGTACGTACACCTTTCGGAAAATTTGGAGGAGCATTAAGTTCGTTTAAAGCAGCAGAACTAGGTGGAATTGCAATTAAAGAAGCGGTTAATCGTGCTGGAGTAAGCGGTGAAGATGTAGGTGAAGTTATCATGGGCACAGTCTTACAAGGTGGGCAAGGACAATTACCTTCACGCCAAGCGTCTCGCAATGCAGGATTACCTTGGAATGTTAAGACAGAAACAATTAATAAAGTGTGTGCCTCTGGCATGCGTGCAGTAACGCTAGGAGATGTGTTAATTCGCTCAGGTGAAGAAGAAGTTATAGTTGCAGGTGGTATGGAATCAATGAGTAATGCGCCATATTTCTTACCTGATGCTCGCTGGGGCATGCGTATGGGAGATAAAGGTGCAGTAGATATGATGGTTCATGATGGCTTAACGTGTGCCTTCAATGACGTGCATATGGGGATTTACGGAAGTAAAACTGCTAGTGAATTAGAAATCTCTCGTGAGGAACAAGATAAATGGTCATACAACAGTCACCAAAAAGCTACTGCGGCAATGGAAAAAGGTTTATTTGCAGACGAGATCGTATCTGTCGAAGTGCCACAACGTCGCGGTGAGCCAATTGTTGTTGATAAAGATGAGGCACCACGTGGGGATACAACAGTTGAAAAATTAGCGAAACTACGCCCAGTATTTTCAGCTGATGGAACGATAACTGCTGGTAATGCACCTGGAATAAATGATGGGGCAGCTGCTTTAGTATTAATGTCTGAAGAGCGTGCAGCAAAAGAAGGTCACAAGCCAATGGCAACAATTCTAGCGCATACGGCAATTGCGATTGAAGCGGAAGATTTCCCGAAAACACCTGGATTAGTTATTAATGAGCTTCTAAAGAAAACAGGAAAATCATTAAATGATATCGATTTATTTGAAGTAAACGAAGCATTTGCAGCGGTAGCACTAGCTAGTGGAAAGCTTGCAGAACTTGATGAAGCAAAAGTTAATGTTAACGGTGGTGCAGTTGCATTAGGTCATCCAATCGGTGCAAGTGGTGCCCGTATTATTATTACATTAATTCATGAACTGAAGCGTCGTGGTGGTGGAATCGGTGTTGCTGCAATTTGTAGCGGTGGCGGTCAAGGTGATGCGATTATGGTAGAAGTGTAAAAAAATCTACTTAAGAATTTTTCAGAAAGTACACTATTCAATTCTTGCTGCAATCACGAGACTCCAACGGGAACAGCACGAGTCCGAAGACCCCGCAGAAAACATTGATATGTTTTCTCAGGAGGATGGGGCCGTGCCCGTGGAAAGCGAGTGTATAGCAGAGGTTACTAGATAAATATATTTTGGAGGGTGAAAGATGAGTGTAACTAACATTATGGTTATCGGTGCAGGACAAATGGGTGGCGGAATTGCTCAAGTATGTGCGATGGCTGGATATAACGTTTTTTTAAATGATTTAAATGATGATGCATTAGCGCGCGGATTAGCAGTCATTACGAAAAACTTATCTCGTCAAGTTGAAAAAGGTCGGATGACTGAAGAAGATAAGTTAGCAACACTCGGACGTATTACGAACACGACAACGTTAGAATCTGCAAAAGAAGTAGATTTAGTAATTGAAGCTGCAGTTGAAAATATGGACATTAAGACGAAAATTTTCGCTCAGTTAGATGAAATCGCACCTGCACATACAATTTTAGCGACAAACACATCTTCACTACCGATTACGGAAATTGCAGCTGCAACTAATCGACCGGAAAAGGAAATTGGCATGCATTTTATGAATCCTGTGCCTGTCATGAAGCTAGTCGAAATTATTCGCGGTCTAGCAACTGCTGATGAAGTATATGAAACGATTGAAGATATTACGAAAAAATTAAACAAAGTACCTGTGGAAGTAAATGATTTTCCAGGCTTTGTATCGAACCGTATTTTAATGCCGATGATTAATGAAGCAATTTATACAGTATATGAAGGTGTTGCAACACCAGAAGCAATTGATGAAGTAATGAAGTTAGGGATGAACCACCCAATGGGACCATTAACTTTAGCTGATTTTATCGGTTTAGACACTTGCCTCTACATTATGGAAACATTACAGGAAGGATTCGGTGATGATAAATATCGTCCATGTCCATTGCTTAGAAAATATGTAAAAGCTGGTTGGTTAGGGAAAAAATCAGGCCGCGGTTTTTATAACTATAACTAACAGCTAGGAGGAAAAAAACGTGCAACTTACATTTACGGAAGAACAAGAAATGATGCGAAAAATGGTCCGAGATTTTGCACAAGCAGAAATTGCTCCGATTGTTGAAAAAATGGATGAAACTGATGAGTTTCCTCGCGAAGTAATTAATAAAATGGCAGAGCTTGGCCTAATGGGTATTCCAATACCAGAACAATATGGCGGAGTGGAAATGGATTTCACCTCTTATATCATTGCCATTCATGAGCTATCAAAAGTAAGTGCAACAATTGGTGTAATTTTATCTGTTCATACTTCTGTTGGTACAAACCCAATTCTTTTCTTTGGAACAGAAGAGCAAAAACAAAAGTACATTCCGAAGCTGGCTAGTGGAGAATACTTAGGTGCGTTCGCATTAACAGAACCAAGTGCGGGTTCAGATGCAGGAAGCTTAGTCACTCGTGCAGTGAAAAAGGATGATAAATACATCTTAAACGGCTCGAAAATCTTTATTACTAACGGTGGTGAAGCGGATACTTACATCGTATTTGCTCGTACTAATCCTGAAGAAAAAGGAAGCAAAGGCGTATCTGCATTTATCGTAGAAAAAGATACACCAGGGATGACGATTGGGAAGAAAGAACGAAAAATGGGACTGAATGGTTCTAATACAGTAGAACTGATTTTTGATAATGCGGAAGTTCCAGTCGAAAATCTTTTAGGTGAAGAAAACAAAGGATTTAAAATTGCAATGGCAAACTTAAATGCTGGTCGTATCGGGATCGGTGCGCAAGCGTTAGGAATTGCCGAAGCTGCGCTAGAAGCGGCTATTGCTTATGCAAAAGAGCGAGAGCAGTTTGGAAAACCGATAGCACGCCAGCAAGGAGTGGCATTTAAGCTAGCTGATATGGCAACGGAAGTAGAAGCTGCCAAACTATTAATCTACCGTGCTGCAGATTTAAAATCTCGCGGAATTGATTGTGCGCAGGAAGCATCAATGGCAAAGCTTTTCGCATCAACAATTGCGACAAAAGTAACGACAGAAGCGATTCAAGTGTTCGGCGGCTACGGTTACACGAAAGACTATCCAGTCGAACGTTACTTCCGTGATGCGAAAATCACTGAAATCTATGAAGGTACGAGCGAAATTCAGCGTCTCGTATTAAGCAAAAACATCTTTAAATAATATTAGAATTAATTTGCTAAAATCCGCTCCCTTTCCGCGGACGAACCACGAGCCTCCTCACTCGTTCCTCGCTGTGGGGTCTCGTCTGGCTCGTTATTCCGCAGGAGTGTCGCGGATTTTGCGCAAATTTTACAAATAGTAATAGCGAAGGTGCGAGACTCCTGCGGGAAAAGCAACAGCTGAAGATCCTGTAACATGGATAAAGAATATCAACTCGTAGAAGCTGGGACAAAATTAAGCAATGATTAGTACAGTCAAAATATGGAGACTCCTACGGGACAGCACGTATCCGAAGACCCCGCAAGAAAGCGTATTTTTGCTTTCTTAGGAGGCTGAGGTAGTGCCCGTGGAAAGCGTAGTATTTTGACTGTGCACGTATTGTTTATCAATGTAATACATTTTCCCAACTTCTTTGAAAACGTCGAAGCAACCACTTCCTGTGGAAGTGAGGAGGCTGAAGCGTTGCTCGCGGAAAGCGAGTGCCTGAAGCGACACCAATATATAGGTAATATAGATGAAATAATAGTCTACTAGAGAACTTAGACAAAGGGAGAGAATACGATGAACTTTCAATTAACAGAAGAACAAGAAATGCTACGTAAAATGATTCGTGACTTTGCAGAAAACGAAGTTGCACCTACAGCTGAAGAGCGTGACGAAGAAGAACGCTTTGACCGAGAAATTTTTGACCAAATGGCAGAGTTAGGTTTAACAGGTATTCCGTGGCCAGAAGAGTACGGCGGAGCTGGAATGGACTATGTTGCCTACTGTATCGCAGTCGAAGAGTTATCTCGCGTTTGTGCTTCAACTGGAGTAACGCTTTCTGCCCACACTTCACTTGCTGGTTGGCCAATCTACACATTTGGTACGGAAGAGCAAAAACAAAAGTTTTTACGCCCAATGGCTGAAGGAAAGAAAATGGGTGCTTACGGATTAACTGAGCCACAGTCAGGGTCTGATGCTGGTGGTATGAAAACGACAGCAAAACTTGATGGCGATGAATATGTTATTAATGGCTCGAAAATCTTCATTACAAACGGCGGGGAAGCAGAAATTTATGTAGTATTCGCTGTTACTGATCCAGAAAAAGGTGCTAAAGGGACAACGGCATTTATCGTTGAAAAAGGAACGCCAGGATTTTCATTTGGTAAAAAGGAACGAAAACTTGGAATTCGTTCATCTCCAACATTAGAAATTATCTTTGAAAATTGTCGTGTGCCGAAAGAAAACGTTCTTGGTGAAGTAGGCGAAGGATTTAAAGTTGCTATGATGACACTTGATGGTGGTCGTAACGGAATTGCTGCACAAGCGGTAGGGATTGCTCAAGGTGCATTAGATGCAGCGGTTGATTATGCAAAAGAGCGTAAGCAATTCGGAAAGCCTATTGCAGCACAACAAGGAATCGGTTTTAAAATTGCTGACATGGCAACAAAAGTTGAAGCGGCTCGTCTATTAACTTATCAAGCAGCTTGGCTTGAAAGTGAAGGGAAACCTTACGGAAAACAATCGGCAATGTCGAAACTTTTCGCTGGAGATATTGCAATGGAAGTTACAACAGATGCGGTTCAAGTATTTGGTGGATATGGTTACACGAAAGATTATCCAGTAGAACGTTATATGCGTGATGCGAAGATTACTCAAATTTACGAAGGAACTCAAGAAATTCAACGATTAGTAATTTCTAGAATGGTTACGAAATAAGGAGGCAACACTTATGCATCCTCTTGCGAAGCGATTGATTAACGGAGATGAGCGAGCGCTAGCTCGAGCGATATCACTAATAGAAAACGATGACAAAGATAAACTTACGATCTTAAAGGACATCCACCAACATACAGGTAAAGCTTATTATCTTGGCTTAACTGGTTCGCCTGGAGCTGGAAAAAGTTCGCTCGTAAATCGCTTAATTAGTCATCTTCGCGCCCTTAACTTAACGGTAGGTATTGTGGCTGTTGACCCGACTAGTCCTTTTAGTGGCGGAGCATTGCTCGGCGACCGGGTACGAATGGCAGAGCATTTTACCGATAGAGGTGTCTTCATTCGTAGTATGGGAACGAGAGGAAGTCTTGGTGGTCTTGCCCGCACGACGAAGGAAACAGTTCGATTAATGGACGCTTACGGATTTGATGTCATTCTCATTGAAACTGTCGGTGTCGGTCAATCTGAACTGGATATTATGAAAATTGCTGACACAACAGCTGTTGTCTTAAATCCTGGCAGTGGTGACATTGTGCAAATTTTCAAGGCCGGAATTATGGAAATAGCCGATCTGTATTGCATAAATAAAGCTGACTTACCAGGCGTACCTAAACTATTAGGCCAGCTTGAAAGTTTACTAGAAATCATTAATCACGATAGCGACTGGAAAACCCCTGTCGTGCAAACGATTTCGACAGAGAATAAAAATATTGATGGGTTATGGAATGCAGCCAAAGAACATCAACGCTATTTACTTGAGAGCGGCGAAGGAGAGAAACGCCGCAAGCAGCACTTACAAACGGAAGTATATGAAGTTGTTCATGCAGAGCTGATGAAAGACCTACTCATCCATGAAAAAGAGCATGAAGAAACTTGGATTCATGAATTAACTAATGGTGAAGTAGACCCCTATTCAGTAGCAGAAGCAATTATGGCTAAGTGGCTAAATCAAGGAAAGAGTGATAGCAATGAATAAGCGTGAAGTACCTTCATTAGTGAAGGATGAAAAGCTCGTTAAAAAACGCCGCGATCAAATGATTAAAGGTGCGGTAAAGCTTTTTAAAGAAAAAGGATTTCACCGTACGACGACGAGAGAAATTGCAAAAGAAGCCGGTTTTAGTATCGGTACTCTCTATGAATATATCCGCAAAAAAGAAGATATTTTATATCTCGTTTGTGATGCCATTTACGATGAGGTACATGAAAAGCTGGAAAAAGCGATAGACCGAGACAAAGTAACGCTTGAAAGCCTTGAAGATGCACTTGTAGCATACTTTCACGTAATGGATGAAATGCAAGATGAAGTTATGGTCATGTACCAAGAATCGAAATCACTTTCTAAAGAAGCATTGCCATACGTATTAAAAAAAGAAGAAGAAATGGTTGAAATTTTTATTGAAATGCTAAGTCAATTAGTGCAAGAGAAACAACTAGATCTAGATGAAAAAGAAATCCAACTAATTAGTCATCAAATCGTCGTTCAAGGGCAAATGTGGTCATTTAGACGTTGGGGATTAAAACATTTATATACGTTGGAAGAGTTTATTGAGAAACAAAACCGCTTAATTTTTAAAGGAATTTTACCTGAACAATAAATGAAAGGAGCGAGACAAATGAGTAATACTACAGAAGTTTATAAACCGAAAAATCATGTTCGCTTTGTTACTGCTTCAAGTTTATTCGATGGCCATGATGCTTCTATTAACATTATGCGTCGTATTATCCAAGCAACAGGTGCTGAAGTAATTCATTTAGGGCATAACCGTTCTGTTGACGAAGTTGTGACTGCTGCAATTCAAGAGGATGTGCAAGGAATTGCGATTTCCTCTTACCAAGGCGGACATATGGAATATTTCAAATACATGTACGACCTACTAAAGGAAAAAGGTGCTGGACACATTCGCATTTATGGAGGCGGTGGTGGAGTTATCGTCCCACCAGAAATAAAAGAGCTTCATGAATATGGGATTGCTCGTATATTCTCGCCTGAAGATGGTCGTAAACATGGACTTCAAGGAATGATCAATAAAATGGTCGAAGAGTGTGACTTTCCGACAGCGAAACAGCTTGATAATGAAATTGAGCGTTTGCAAGAAGGAGACCACGGTGCAATTGCTCGGTTAATATCTTTCGTGGAAGCAAAACAAAGTGATTCTTCAGAAGTTGCGGCAACAGCAGAAGCGGCTATTTCCCAACTACAAGGATTACAAAAAGAAGTACCTGTTGTCGGAATTACAGGAACAGGTGGAGCGGGGAAAAGTTCCTTAACAGATGAGCTTGTCCGTCGTTTCTTAAATCAATATAAAGATAAAAAGATGGCGATCATTTCTATTGATCCAACAAAGCAAAAAACGGGTGGGGCATTACTAGGTGACCGTATTCGTATGAATGCTATTCATTCTGGTCGCATTTATATGCGCAGTCTTGCAACTCGTCAGTCGAAAACAGAGCTATCGCTCGCAATCAAAGATGCAGTGGCAGTTACAAAAGCAGCTGACTTTGATTTAATCGTGATTGAAACAAGTGGAATTGGTCAAGGTGATGCTGAGATTACGAATATCGCAGACATTGCAATGTATGTCATGACGAGTGAGTTCGGTGCACCTTCACAATTAGAAAAAATCGATATGATCGATTTTGCGGACTTAATTGTTATTAATAAATACGAACGCAAAGGATCGGAAGATGCACTTCGCGACGTGAAAAAGCAATATCAACGCAGTCATATGCGTTTTGATGAAGATACGGCAAATATGCCAGTGTACGCAACGATCGCTAGCCAATTTAACGATCCTGGTACTAATAATCTTTTTGCAGCAATTATTGAGACAATTAATAAAAAGTGTGGCTTAAATTGGGAATGTTCGTATGAAACGAAAGCCAACGTTGAAAAACAAAATGTCATTATCCCGACGGATCGTACGCAATATATGCTGGATGTTGCAAAAACAGTTAAAAGCTACCATAGTTACGTCAAGGAGCAAGCAGAAAGTGCGCGAAAAGTATACCAACTTGCTGGGTCAATTAACACTTTAAAAGAAGTTGGAGCAAAAGAAGAAACACTTTCGGAATTGGAAAATGCAAAACAAGCGTCAACAGAACAGCTTTCAAAAGAAGTATCTGCTCACCTTGAAAATTGGCCAAAGCTGAAAGAGAAATATGAAGCCGATCAGTTTGTTACAAAAATTCGCGACAAAGAAATCGTTACAGAACTGAAGACGAGAAGTTTATCGGGCTTAGATATTCCAAAAGTAGCGCTTCCTAAGTTTAACGATTGGGGCGACTTACTTACGTGGATTATGAAAGAAAACGTTCCAGGTTCATTCCCTTATACAGCAGGAGTCTTTCCGTTTAAACGTAAAGGTGAAGATCCGAAGCGCCAGTTCGCAGGAGAAGGAACGCCAGAAAGAACAAATCGTCGTTTCCATTACTTATCAAAAGATGATGATGCGAAGCGTTTAAGTACAGCATTTGACTCAGTAACACTTTACGGGCAAGATCCAGATTACCGCCCTGACATCTACGGAAAAGTTGGGGAAAGTGGCGTAAGTATCTGTACATTAGATGATATGAAGAAGTTATATAATGGCTTTGACTTATGTGCACCGTCAACGTCTGTGTCTATGACAATTAACGGTCCGGCACCAATCATCTTAGCAATGTTTATGAACACTGCAATCGAACAGCAAATTGAAAAGTTTGAGACAGAAAATGGGCGTAAGCCAAGCGACGAAGAAGCAATGCAAATTAAAGAAATGACATTGCAAACAGTTCGTGGAACTGTGCAAGCAGATATTTTAAAAGAAGATCAAGGACAAAACACATGTATTTTCTCAACAGAATTTGCCCTGCGTATGATGGGGGACATTCAGCAATACTTTATTGATAGTAAGGTGAGAAACTATTACTCCGTTTCCATTTCTGGTTATCACATTGCTGAAGCTGGAGCGAATCCAATTACACAATTAGCGTTAACGCTTGCGAACGGATTTACGTATGTTGAATACTATTTAAGCCGTGGCATGAATATTGATGATTTTGCACCTAACTTGTCATTCTTCTTCTCAAATGGATTAGACCCTGAGTATTCGGTAATTGGCCGTGTTGCAAGAAGAATTTGGGCAGTAGTTATGCGTGAAAAATATGGTGCTAACGAGCGTAGTCAAAAGTTGAAGTATCATATCCAAACGTCAGGTCGCTCATTGCATGCCCAAGAAATGGACTTTAACGACATTCGTACGACACTTCAAGCATTGTTAGCTATTTATGATAACTGTAACTCGCTACACACAAACGCTTATGATGAAGCGGTAACGACGCCTACGGAAAACTCAGTTCGCCGAGCAATGGCTATCCAAATGATTATTACAAAGGAATTTGGCTTAGCGAAAAATGAAAATGCAATGCAAGGTTCTTACATTATCGAAGAACTTACTGATTTAGTAGAACAAGCGGTTCTGACAGAATTTGAACGTTTAAATGACCGTGGCGGAGTATTGGGCGCGATGGAAACGCAATATCAACGTGGAAAAATTCAAGAAGAGTCAATGTATTACGAAATGAAAAAGCATACTGGGGAATTGCCAATCATCGGTGTGAATACGTATTTAAATCCAAATGCAGTTGATGAAGAAGAATTTAACATGGAACTAGCACGTGCATCAAAAGAAGAAAAAGAACACCAAATTACAAACTTGCGTGCATTCCAAGAAACGCATAAAGACGATGCAGAACATGCATTAAATAGTTTGAAGCAAGTTGCGGTATCAGGTGGTAACATCTTTGCAGAACTAATGGAAACTGTCAAAGTAGCAAGTTTAGGGCAAATTACCCAAGCGTTATACGAAGTCGGAGGGCAATACCGTCGTAACATGTAAAAAAGAAAAGCGGAGGCGAACGTTCAGCGACGTATAACCTTATGTAACTTTGAACTAAGATAAAGGAAACACAACGAGAAGTTCGAGTTGATGTTGACTTATCGTAAATAAGAAGTGTGAAGAATTGTAGGCGTTGGGAGCTGAAGCTGGATCAAAAAAGAAAAGCTAAAGCAATCGGTTAACGGCGTAAATTCTGGAGCACTTCGTAAGCTATCCTATAATTAAGGCGGGAGGAAAACTCCCCCTTTTTCTATGTGAGAATATAAACATTCGTATTTTATACTTATTAAATAGTGATTAATGCTATCTCATAAGGTAATATTTCGGAAAAAATTACAACTTAAAGTAGCATATTCCTTATAATTTTGTTTATAATGAATGGTATGATTTGCAAGTGATGAGAGGAGTGCCAGTATGACTTTAATTTCAAAGTATTCAAAAGAAGAAATAGAAGAAATGTCGATGATTGAAGTTGCCTTCTTAATTTTAACTGAAAATAAAGAAGCAATCTCATTTGATGACTTAGTTACAAAAATTGCTGATGCTAAAGGTATGAGTGAACAGGAAATCGAAAATCGCATTTCACAATTTTACACGGACTTAAACATTGAAGGTCGATACATGAACATCGGTGATAACATGTGGGGTCTAAAAGAATGGTACCCAGTTGACCAACAGCAAGATGAAGAGTTAACACTTTCTGTCGAAAACACACCACGTAAGCGTCGTAAAAAGAAAAAGAAAAAAGTTGAAGATCTACTTCTTGGTGATGATGATGAAGATCTAGATGAAGACGATGACGATCTACTTCTTGATGATGAAGATTTAGATGATGAAGACGATGATGATTTTGATGACGATGATGATTTAGACACAGATGATGCAGACCTTGATGACGATTTCACTGATGAAATTGACGAGATTGCCGATGATGACGATCTTGATGAAGACGAAGAAGAAGACCTATAGGTAATAGTTGACATAGATAAACTGTAATTGTATTATTTATGTTGGGCTATTCAAATAGCTGTTACATATGGGAAATAACATTCAAGTGCCCCTCTTATTATTATAATGAGAGGTGGCACTTTTTTTTTTGTTTTCCAGACTATTTTATATTTTAACCAATAATGACAAATACTTAATACAAAAAAGAGGGGGATTACTATGACGAAATATATTTTTGTAACGGGTGGGGTTGTCTCATCTTTAGGAAAAGGAATTACAGCTGCCTCTCTTGGTAGATTATTAAAAAATCGTGGCTTAAATGTAACGATACAAAAATTTGATCCATACATAAATGTTGATCCAGGTACAATGAGTCCATATCAACACGGTGAGGTTTTTGTAACGGATGATGGAGCAGAAACAGATTTAGATTTAGGACATTATGAGCGTTTTATAGATATTAATTTAAACCAAAATAGTAATGTAACGACAGGTAAAATTTACTCTACAGTTTTACGAAAAGAACGTAGAGGTGATTATTTAGGTGGTACGGTCCAAGTAATCCCTCACATTACAAACGAGATAAAAGAACGTATTTTCCGTGCAGGTAGAGAAACGAATGCTGACGTTGTAATTACTGAAGTTGGTGGTACGGTAGGTGACATTGAATCATTACCGATGCTTGAAGCAATTCGCCAAATGAAAAGTGATATCGGCCGAGATAATGTCATGTACATTCACTGTACGTTAGTCCCTTATATTAAAGCAGCAGGTGAAATGAAAACGAAGCCAACGCAACATAGCGTAAAAGAATTACGTTCATTAGGAATTCAACCTAATGTCATTGTTGTGCGAACAGAACAGCCAATTTCTCAAGACATGAAAGATAAAATAGCATTGTTCTGTGATATTGAAGAACATGCAGTTATTGAAGCTCGCGATGCGGAAACTTTATACGAAGTTCCTCTGGCACTTCAAGCACAAGGACTAGATCAAATTACGTGTGATCATTTGAAACTTTCTTGTAACGAAGCAGAAATGACCGAGTGGAAAGCACTAGTAAACAAAGTAACAAATTTAAAAGAAAAAACGAAAATTGCCCTTGTTGGTAAATATGTTTCCTTACAGGACGCTTATATTTCTGTAGTAGAAGCATTAAAACACGCTGGGTATGCACATGACTCAGACGTTGAAATAAAATGGGTCAATTCGGAAGAAGTAAATGATGGTAATGTAAAAGAATTACTTTCTGATTGTGATGGAATTCTGGTTCCTGGAGGTTTTGGTGACCGTGGAGTTGAAGGGAAAATAGCTGCCACAAAATTTGCTCGTGAAAACAACATTCCGTTTTTAGGTATTTGTTTAGGAATGCAACTCGCTTCTGTGGAGTTTGCACGTCACGTTCTAAATTTTAAAGATGCACATTCAGCTGAGCTAAATCCAGAAACAAACTATCCTATTATAGACTTGCTACCAGAACAAAAAGATATTGAGGATTTAGGTGGAACACTTCGCTTAGGATTGTATGCTTGTAAATTAAATAAAGATACAAAAGCTTATGAAGCGTATAATGATGAAGTTGTCTATGAGCGTCATCGCCACCGCTACGAGTTTAATAATGAATACCGTAAAGTAATGGAAGAGGCAGGATTTATTTTCTCAGGTACTAGTCCAGACGGTCGCTTAGTAGAAATTATTGAGCTAAAAGATCACCCTTGGTTTGTAGCTTGTCAATTCCATCCTGAATTCAAATCACGTCCAACAAGACCACAACCGTTATTCCGTGAATTTGTTGGTGCGACAATTAAAGAGAAAGCAACGATTTCAAACTAGGATTAAAAATGATTACAGGGGCAGTGTAATAAGTCCTTAAAATAGAACAAGGCCAAGTAGAGTTATCCATCTAACTTGGTCTTGTTTTTGTTTTTGTGTTGATATTTGGATGAAATTCACGACTCTCCTGCGGGAACAGTGAGCCAAGCAAGACCCCACAGCCCTCGGAAGCCAAGGTATGTACTTGCATTTCACTGACTTTTTGAAAGCCGCTTATCTTTTACAAATAGTCATCTAATATCTCTTTCGTAGTTAAAAATAGAGCATAATAGCCATATAGTGCTGCCATGACAGTAGGTGTGCAGATTCTTTCCCCACTATCGGTCGGAACTAACGGACTATTTAAGTGGATATTAATATGGAAATCACATTCCGAAATAAATGAGTCATTACCACCATGATCTTTCTCAACGGATAGCCCAATAACGGTAACACCTTGCTCTTTTGCTTCTTTTGCTAAAGATATTGCATCTGTATGGTCATTTGGTGAGGCAGCAATAACTAACCGGTCGATCGAAGTTAAGTTAGCTTTTTTTCCTCCTTCAAATAGGAACTTTGCCTTCGGTAATGTTTCTTGACCTAAGACAGCTTCATAACAAACTGCCATCATTTCATGGAACCCATGAAAGTAAACATGGCCGTCTCCAACAATTGCTTGGGCAATTGCTCTTGAACTATCTTCAATATGAATTTCTTCTTTCTCTTGAATGGAATTAAAATAACCAACTAATTGGGTTGTGAAAATTTTAAGCACAATAGACACTCCTTTATTACGTCTAGCAGTATTATAACGAATAAAGGATAAAAGTGCGAAATGAAAAAATAATTTAAAAAGAAGGAGAAAGATAAGCTAAAATAGAAGTAGGTTAGAAATGAAAAAATACGATCAGTAGGTGGTAAAATTGTCTAGTAACTTATTAATTGTCGATGACCAGTATGGAATACGTGTTTTATTAACAGAAATTTTTAAAAAAGAAGGTTATAATACGTATCAAGCTGCTAACGGTACCCAAGCATTAAGTATTGCTGAAAAAAATCGACCTGGCCTCGTTTTATTAGATATGAAAATTCCGGGAATGGATGGAATAGAAATACTTAAACGGTTAAAAGCTATGGATAGTTCCATTCAAGTTATAATGATGACAGCATATGGTGAACTAGATATGATTAAAGAAGCAAAGAATTTAGGCGCAATTTCGCATTTCTCTAAGTTTTTCGATATTGATGAAATTCGCGAAGCCGTAAGAGACGTTTTACCTGTTGTAATGTCTAAATAAATTTTAGAGCAATAAATTGCTAAAAGTCTTGTATAATTGGTATGCTAGTAAAGTACTATGTTCTAGTTACATAAATTAAAAATGACATCAAATGAGTAGGAGGATTTTTTCATGCCTTTAGTATCAATGAAAGAAATGCTTATTAAAGCTAATGAAGGGTCTTATGCAGTAGGACAATTCAATGTTAATAATTTAGAGTACGCACAAGCGATTTTACAAGCGGCTCAAGAAGAGAACTCACCTGTAATTTTAGGAGTTTCTGAAGGGGCAGCACGATACATCGGTGGATTTAAAACAGTTGTATTAATGATTGAAGGTTTAATGCACGATTACAACATTACTGTACCTGTAGCTATTCACCTTGATCACGGCTCAAGCTATCAAAAATGTGCAGAAGCAATTCATGCAGGTTTCACTTCTGTAATGATTGATGGTTCACATCATCCGCTTGAAGAGAACATTGCATTAACGAAAAAAGTTGTTGAACTTGCACACTTCCACGGCGTTTCTGTTGAAGCAGAACTTGGTCGTATCGGTGGTCAAGAAGATGATTTAATTGTTGATGATGCGGAAGCGGCATATGCTATTCCAGCTGAATGTGACCAATTAGTACGTGAAACAGGCGTTGACTGCTTTGCACCAGCATTAGGTTCTGTACATGGTCCATACAAAGGTGAACCTAACCTAGGATTTGACCGCATGAAAGAAGTTATGGAATTAACGAAAGTTCCATTAGTACTTCATGGTGGTACAGGAATCCCGACAAAGGATATTCAAAAAGCTATCTCTTTAGGAACTGCAAAAATTAATGTAAATACTGAAAACCAAATTGCATCAGCGAAAAAAATTCGTGAAGTATTAGCTGACAATCCTGAAATGTATGATCCTCGTAAGTTTTTAGGACCTGCACGTGAAACAATTAAACAAACAGTTAGCGGAAAAATGCGTGAATTTGGTTCTTCAAACCAAGCATAATAATATAGATTTAAAAAAAACCGTCTTTTTTCTAGAAAAAGGCGGTTTTGTTTTCACAAAGGAGCTAGACTGCTTTATAATAGAAATAGTAGTGTACTCGAAACAACAAGGAGAGAGCAATTCAAATGAGATTTTTTATTGATACAGCAAATATTGAAGAAATCCGTGAAGCTAACGATTTAGGAATATTAGATGGTGTCACAACGAATCCTTCTCTTGTCGTAAAAGAGGGAGTAAAGTTTGAAGACCGTATAAAAGAAATTACAGAAATAGTTTCTGGATCAGTAAGTGCTGAAGTAATCGGCTTAACATATGATGAAATGGTCAAAGAAGGCTTAGAACTTGCAAAAATAGCGCCGAATGTAACGGTTAAATTACCGATGACAACCGAAGGGCTAAAAGCAGCGAAAACTTTCTCTGAAAAAGGAATTAAAACGAACGTTACGCTAATTTTCTCCGCGAATCAAGCTCTACTAGCCGCAAGAGCTGGAGCAACTTATGTATCTCCATTTTTAGGACGCCTTGATGATATTGGTCAAGATGGGCTTCAACTTGTTGAAGAGATTGCTGAAATCTTTGCTATTCACAATATTGAAACTCAAATTATTGCAGCGTCTATTCGTCATCCTCAACATGTAACACAAGCTGCCTTACGTGGTGCACATATTGCTACAATTCCATTCAACGTAATTCAACAATTAACAAAACACCCTTTAACTGATGCTGGAATTGAAAAGTTTCTAGCTGACTGGAACAAGAGTAAATAAATTAAATACGGAGAAGTATGGAAATACTTCTCTTTCTATTACATTTTTTAAGTAATATTAGGAAATAATAACCAAAAATATTTCGCAATAAAGAAAGGAGACTACACAAATGGAAAAATTAATGATTGAAGGCGGCAAAGTACTGAAAGGTAAAATCAGTGTAAGTGGTGCAAAAAATAGTGCTGTCGCACTTATCCCAGCTGCAATCCTTGCTGAATCTCCTGTCACTATTGAACAATTACCGAACATCTCAGATGTACATACATTAAGTGAGTTACTTGAAGAAATTGGTGGAGAAGTAACTTTAGAAAATACAAAATTAACCGTCGATCCTAGTAAGATGGTTGCAATGCCACTACCTAGTGGGAAAGTTAAGAAGTTGCGTGCGTCATACTATTTAATGGGTGCAATGCTTGGTCGATTTAAAAAAGCTGTCGTTGGTATGCCAGGTGGTTGCCATTTAGGTCCAAGACCAATTGACCAACATATAAAAGGATTTGAGGCACTAGGAGCAAAAGTAACGAATGAACAAGGTGCTATTTACTTACGTGCTGATGAACTTATTGGAGCGCGTATTTACTTAGATGTTGTTTCTGTTGGTGCAACTATTAACATTATGCTTGCAGCTGTTAGAGCAAAAGGGCAAACAATTATTGAAAATGCCGCAAAAGAACCAGAAATCATTGATGTAGCTACGTTACTAACAAACATGGGTGCGAAAATTAAAGGTGCAGGAACAGATGTTATCCGAATTGAGGGAGTAGATTCCTTACATGGATGCCGTCACTCAATAATCCCTGACCGCATTGAAGCAGGAACTTTTTTAATTATGGCTGCAGCTATGGGGAAAGAGGTAATTATTGAAAATGTAATCCCACATCATATTGAATCACTCATTGCAAAACTTCGTGAAATGGGTGTTCATATAGAAGCGAATGAAGACCAAGTATACGTGGCAAAACAAGATAACATGAAGTCAGTTGATATTAAGACTCTAGTTTACCCAGGTTTCCCGACGGACTTACAACAACCATTTACTTCACTTTTAACAAATGCCACAGGAACGAGTATAGTTACTGACACAATTTATAATGCCCGTTTTAAACATGTTGATGAATTACGTCGCATGGGTGCAAATATTAAAGTAGAGGGTAGTGCAGCAATAATTGAAGGGAAACGTCAACTGCAAGGAGCAAGAGTGAAAGCAAGTGATCTTCGTGCTGGTGCTGCTTTAGTTGTTGCTGGTTTAATGGCAGAAGGAATAACGGAAGTAACCGGTTTAGAACACATTGATCGCGGTTACGAAAATCTTGTTAGTAAATTAAAAGGTCTAGGTGCCAATGTTTGGCGCGAAACAATGGATGAACAAGAAATAGAAAAAATGCAAAACGCTTAATACATAGGCAAACGGGGAGGAAGTTTATTATGGAAAGAAGTTTATCAATGGAACTTGTCCGTGTGACAGAGGCTGCAGCTTTAGCATCAGCGAAATGGATGGGACGAGGGAAAAAAGATGAAGCAGATGATGCTGCTACAACTGCAATGCGTAATGTATTTGATACAATTCCGATGAAAGGTACAGTTGTTATCGGTGAAGGTGAAATGGACGAAGCACCAATGCTATACATCGGGGAAACACTTGGGAATGGGTTTGGCCCACGAGTTGATGTAGCCGTTGACCCTTTAGAAGGAACAAATATCGTTGCTGCAGGAACTTGGAATGCACTAGCAGTAATCGCTATCGCTGACCATGGTTGTTTACTTCATGCCCCAGATATGTATATGGACAAGATTGCAGTAGGTCCTGAAGCGGTTGGTAAAATTGATATTAATGCCTCTGTTACGGAGAATTTACATGCCGTAGCAAAAGCAAAAAATAAAGATATTGAGGAAGTTGTCGCAACTATCTTAAATCGTGACCGCCACAGTGCAATCATTGAAGAGATAAGAGAAACTGGTGCGAGAATTAAATTAATTTCAGATGGTGATGTTGCAGGAGCAATAAATACTGCATTTGATCACACTGGCGTAGATATTTTATTTGGTAGTGGTGGAGCGCCAGAAGGTGTTTTAGCTGCTGTTGCTTTAAAATGTCTTGGTGGTGAACTACAAGGAAAGCTTTTACCGCAAACAGAAGAAGAGTTAGCTCGTTGTGAGAAAATGGGCTTAGATGTAACGAAAGTATTAAAGATGGATGATTTAGTAAAAGGCGATGATGCAATTTTTGCTGCAACTGGTGTTACAGATGGAGAATTGTTAAAAGGTGTTCAATTTAAGGCTCATACTGGCACTACTCAATCTTTAGTAATGCGTGCAAAATCTGGAACAGTTCGCTTTATTGATGGTCGTCACAGTCTATCGAAAAAACCTAATTTAGTTATTAAACCTTAATGAAAAGGGGGCTATCCCCCTTTTCCATATTTATTAAGTTGAATATTTTTAGCCGTTATGGTTAGAATAGAAGCTGGTTTGCAAGTAAGTTTCCCTAATAAAACACTTCTCTTCGAGTAACTTCGCGGAACCTTCAAAAATCTCCAAATATGAATACCAAAAATAATCTCGAAATAATAGAAGTAACTAATAAAATAGATAAGAGTGGTGTAAGCATGACGTTAACGTTATCACAGTTGGAAGAAAAAACGCTCAAAGAATTGTACGAGCTAGCACGAAATTTCAAAGTTTCTTATTACAGTAAGTTAAAAAAGCCTGAACTTATATTTTCAATTTTAAAGGCACAAGCAGAGCAAGATGGCTTTATGTTTATGGAAGGTGTATTAGAAGTAATCCAATCGGAAGGTTTTGGTTTTTTACGACCAATTAATTATTCTCCTAGTTCCGAAGATATTTATATTTCTGCTTCACAAATTCGACGTTTTGATTTGCGAAATGGGGACAAGGTTTCTGGTAAAGTACGACCTCCGAAAGAAAATGAGCGTTATTACGGATTATTGCATGTAACCGCAGTAAATGGTGAAGATCCTGATACAGCAAGAGAACGAGTTCATTTCCCGGCATTAACACCGGTGTATCCAGATAATAGAATGACTCTTGAAACAGCACCCTTCAAACTTTCCTCACGGATCATTGATATGATTTCTCCGGTAGGTTTTGGACAACGTGGTTTAATCGTAGCACCTCCAAAAGCAGGTAAAACGATTTTAATAAAAGAAATAGCTAATAGTATTACTGAAAATCACCCTGACACAGAGTTAATTGTTCTACTTATTGATGAAAGACCAGAAGAAGTAACGGACATTGAGCGTTCAGTAAAAGGTGATGTTGTAAGCTCAACATTCGATGAAGTTCCAGAAAACCACATCAAGGTTGCTGAGTTAGTGCTAGAAAGAGCGATGCGTCTTGTTGAACATAAAAAAGATGTCGTCATTCTTTTAGATAGTATTACTCGTTTAGCTAGGGCGTATAACTTAGTTATACCACCAAGTGGTCGTACATTATCAGGGGGTATTGACCCTGCAGCATTCCATAGACCGAAACGTTTCTTTGGAGCAGCGCGAAATATTGAAGATGGTGGAAGTTTAACAATATTAGCAACTGCACTAATTGATACTGGTTCACGTATGGATGACGTTATTTATGAAGAATTTAAAGGGACAGGTAACATGGAATTACACCTTGACCGTAGCTTAGCAGAAAGAAGAATCTTCCCTGCGATTGATATCCGTCGTTCTGGAACACGAAAAGAAGAACTATTAATGCCAAAAAATCAACTGGATAGCTTATGGGCAATCCGCAAAACAATGAATAACTCTCCTGACTTTATCGATCAATTTATGAAACGTTTAAAGACAACAAAAACAAATGATGAGTTCTTCCAAAAGATAGAAGAAGATAAAGCTGCAGGTGTGAAACGGACAAGAGCGTAACATTATTTTACAACAATATTTTTATCATGAATGAGTTGCAAATTATACGTTGCACTGATATAATTTTTTCATGTGCTGACATGATAGACACATTATTCTGGGTCTCAGGGGCTCAGGGCGGAAGGAGATGAATAGGATGAAAGCAGGAATTCACCCTAACTATAAGAAATCAATGGTTAAATGTGCTTGTGGTAACGAATTCGAAAGCGGATCAACTTTAGAAGAAATTAAAGTTGAGGTTTGCTCAGAATGTCACCCATTCTACACAGGACGTCAGAAGTTTGCTGACGCTGGTGGACGCGTAGACCGCTTTAACAAGAAATATAAACGTAAGTAATATTATAAAAAGCAGGCAAGAGTTCACTCCTTGCCTGTTTTTTCTTTTAAAACATAGACAAAATAAAAAAATACATCAATTATAATTGTTAAAAGGGGAGACTGCCTCATGCATATCATGAAACATAACGGATGGGTCGAAGTAATTTGTGGTGGAATGTTTTCTGGGAAATCAGAAGAATTAATTCGCAGAATTAGAAGAGCGACATACGGGAAATTAACTGTACAAATGTTTAAACCTGCAGTCGATAATCGATATAGTGAGGTGGCGGTTGTCTCCCATAATGGAACTTCAGTCATGGCAACAGCAGTTAGTAAAGCGCACGATATTTTAGAGCATGTCGATGAAAATGCTGATGTTATTGGAATAGATGAAGTGCAATTCTTTGACGATGAGATTGTCGCAGTCATTGAACATCTAGCGGATAATGGCAAACGAGTGATTGCAGCTGGGTTAGATTTAGATTTTCGCGCGGAACCATTTGGTATAATGCCGCAGTTGATGGCGCTTGCAGAAACGGTGACAAAGTTACAAGCAATCTGCCTTTCATGCGGATCTCCATCAAATAGAACGCAGCGTTTAATAAATGGTAAACCAGCTTCTTATGATGATCCAATTATTTTAGTTGGTGCATCAGAAAGCTATGAGCCACGTTGCCGTCATTGTCATACAGTACCGAATAAAGTAACGTTAAAAAAAGAAAATCAGATGCAAAAATAAAGCGAAAGTGGACAAGCTATTGAATAAGGGGTGTTTAAAAATGAGAAATGCATTCCTCTCAGTAGTTACCATAAGTATGCTTTTAGCAGGATGTGCACAAGGAACAGAACCTAATGATACGACACTTGAAGGTCAGGAAGATGTAGCATACCCAATTGATGTTAATCAAAATCCTAACTGGCATAATTTACGGGAAGACAGAGCGGATTTAGGCGATGATCAATCTAAGTTTCGAGCGACTGTAAACATGGTTGAAGGTGTAGAACCTGGCATGGTTATAATCATCGGTAACGACGCTTGGGTAAATGCTTCTTTTACAAAAAACTTCTCTACAAAAGAGAAAAAAGAGATTAGAAATGAACTTAAGAAATCTTTAATAAAAGCGATGCCACGTTATGACCTTCACCTTAATTTAGAATAATTAATAAGGCTGGGATACAAGTGCCCGGCACCTTGTAGGGTGCCTGGCTCCTTGTTTTATCCCAGCCTTTATATTAGTTTTTAATATGCCACAGGATCTTCAATAAAATACTTCGTTAATTCGGATAAACTAACATCTATATCCTACTCCATATTTATGTCGAGTCCTTCCTCACTTTTATTTACCTTGATTTACTTGATTTGAATATATTATATCTTCGAAAATAGGCATAAAACTTGACAAGGATAATAACGTCTACAAATTTCGACAAATGAACCGTTGACTTCCTACCAATATAGGGTATTCTTAAAGTAGAATACTAGAATTGGGGTGTGAATAGATGCCGTTTCTCTTTTCATTAATCTTTATCTATTTATTTCTATTAAGTACATTGTTATTAATTACAATAGTATGGCTTGTATTAAAAAGACTAAAAACGAATTATGAACGAAAAAATTGGAAACTCCGTAGAAGACGTTTTAAAAGAGAAGTAGAGAAGTACTTAACATCCCCCACCGCAATCACTCCAAGAATGAAATCATCTTTAAAAGGCAACTTTAGACAATGGGCACTTAACCAATTAATAAAATATGAAACGAAACTAACAGATGAAGGTGTTAAGAGACTCTCAAAATTAATGGATGAGTGGGGAATAACAAAAGACATTGAAAAAGGTATGAGTTCAAAGCATTGGTGGAAGAGGTATGAAGCATTATATTTATCTGCCGCATTCCAAGTGAAAAAAGAGCGACCAAATGTTCTAAAGATGTGTATGGATGAAAACCCACTTATTAGAATGGCAGCAATTACTACCTTAAGCTCAATCGGTGAGGAAGACGATATTTTTGAGATCTTCAATGTTTTAGAAGAATACAACACAGAATATTATCAGCTTGACTGGGTTTTACACAATTTAGCAAATATAAAAAGTACGAATGATAATGCTTTCTACGAACGTGTAAAACTTAGATATCCCAACTATAAAAAGGCATTTACGAGAAGATGTATTTTAGAATGGATGGGACAAAAAAATCGAGTAGATTGTATCCCATTTATTTTAAACGTGATGAAGAGTGAAAGTGGAGAAGTCAAAGTTGGGGCGGTAAAAGCGTTAATTTCCTTAGAAGCTAAAATTGCATTACCACACTTTGAACAAAACATTAACGATGATTATGAATTACCAGGTATTAAAATCCTTTCAATGAAAGGGATTGCCCTTTTTGGTGACGAACAGTTTGCTAAATGTATGGAAAATAATCTAGGGCACCAACTGTGGTGGGTAAGATATTATAGCGCATTTGGACTTGTAAAACTTGGACATGGTGGCGAACAAGAATTAGTGCGCCTTGAAAAAGAACATCCCGATAAATATGCTCGCGATATGTCCCGCTATTACTTAGATATGCTAAAACTAAAAGGATTTGATAATTATGTCCATTCATGAGTTTATCGTTTGGTTAAATTTATTCTTAATTATTGCCGTGTTTCTGATTCAAACAACCTACTTTGCATTTTTAATTTTATCAGTAAAAAGTATTATTCATTATATTCGGACGCGTCGTGCAAGACAAATAATGGAAACGAAACAAATGCAATTCGTCTCTCCTATTTCACTAATAGTTCCTGCTTATAATGAGGAAGTGACAATTGCAACAACGATTAAAGGATTTTTACAATTAAATTATCCAGACTTTGAAGTAATTGTTGTCAATGATGGCTCAAAAGATAAAACTTTAGAAATTTTAATAGAAAATTTTCAGCTGACACCAATGACAAAAACATATTCAAAAAAGCTAGATACAGAGGATGTAAGAGTAGTTTACCATTCTCTCCTTTACCCGAATTTAATTGTTGTTGATAAAGATAACGGCGGCAAAGCGGATGCGATTAATGCAGGAATTAATATTAGTAAATTTCCACTTTTCTGTGTCGTAGATGCTGACTCGATTTTAGAGGAAAAAGCACTTTTACAAGTCGTATATCCTTTTGTTGAAAACCCTGATGAAGTTGTTGCTGTTGGAGGAATTGTTCGAATTGTTAATGGGTGTAAAATTGAAAATAGTACGATTACGAAAGTTCAACTACCTAAAAATCGTTGGGCTAAAATGCAAGTACTAGAATACTTACGTGCCTTTTTAATAGGAAGAATTGCGTTAAGTAAACTGAAAAGCTTACTTGTTATTGCTGGAGCTTTTGGTATTTTTAAAAAGAGTGCAGTTATTGAGGTTGGCGGCTATTTAACAGACACTGTTGGAGAGGATATGGAACTAACCGTACGCCTTCATCGTCATAGTTATGAGAAAAAGAAAAAATGGAAAATTTTATTTGTCCCTAATCCGGTTTGCTGGACACAAGCACCGGAAACTCGTAAAGACTTAAAGCAGCAACGAGATCGTTGGTATCGTGGATTAGTAGAATCATTGTGGGCGCATAAACGAATGCTATTAAACCCTCGTTATGGTGTAACAGGTTTAGTAGGAATGCCTTATTTATTCTTTGTCGAATTATTAGGCCCAATATTAGAACTTTTAGGATTAATATTAATTCCAACTTTGTATTTCTTAGATTTAATTAATTTTTACTTCTTACTAGCATTTATAGCAGTAGCATTTATTTATAGCCAAATCGTTTCAGTAGGTGCACTTATTCTAGAGGAATATAACTTCCGCCGTTATAAAAAATGGAGCGATTTATTTACATTATTCATATACTCATTTCTTGAAAACTTCTTTTTCCGCCCGTTAAACAATTGGTGGAAATTATTAGCTCTATTTTCAATCCGTAAGAACAAAAAGAAATGGGGTAATTTAAAGCGAGCAGAGTTAGGCTCTCGAGGTTATAAATCCTTATCATAATAAAGGAGGTTGGAACATGAGACGAAAGAAGAAGCCAGTACACAAACAGTCGTGGTTACCATTTTTAAATTGGTTCTTATTTTCCGGCTTTTCAAGCTTTGCTATTGGTGGTCTTTTCCTATTGTTCTTCATGGTACCAATCGAACAGTGGTTCTTTAACGAAGGGTTATCTCAACGTGGAATCGATTTATTAATGAGCGGACTTATAGGCGTCTATGCACTTAGCATGCTTGGTTTATCAATTGCCTTTTACTTTTTCTTAGTAAAACCAGGAAGGACGAAATTTTCATATAGCTTGTTACTTATCTTTTTCCTTTTAGCTGGTTTTGTCTTTTATTTATTTTTAAGTCCGACGTCAGTTGCGATAAAGCAATTACAAGGGGAAGAAGAGCAAGTAGACCGAGTTATCTTTGGCCCTTATCCTGATGAGGAAAAACTTCGAAAATTAAAAGAAGAAGGCTATGAAGGTGTAATAACATTACTAAGTCCGACAATTCCTTTTGAAAAGGTATTATTAGATCAGGAGCTTAGTAATGGCGAAACGGTTGGCCTTCAAGTACACTCTTTCCCAATGCTTCCATGGGTAAGTGATAATAAAAAAGCACTAGATGGAATACAAGCTCTATTAAAAAATAATCAAGGTAAATATTACGTTCACTGTTATTTAGGCAAACATCGAGTTGATTTGGCGCGAACGTCAATTTTTGAGTTTATTGGTAAAGATAATAATCGAGTAGTTATTTTCCCTGATAAAATTGAAAGAGGACCACTTGTTCATATTAAAGAAAAACAACTTGTTTTAGGACCATTTCCGACAGATGAAGAATGGTTCCATATTGTTTTACGACCTGGAATAAAAGAACTAATTTCTACGTTGGATCCTGCTAATCCAGGCGATGTACAATGGATTGAAAAGGCTCGTCAAATTGCTAAAGAGTATGAAATTACTTTTACAGAAATACCTGTAATAGATGGTGCGGACAAAACGAATCTCACAAAACTACACGAGTATATTAACATGCTTGATCACTCAGCATATGTTTTTGATTTCCGTAGTGGCGAAGTGATGAAAGCCTTAGAAACAAAACTTAAAAATATTGAGCCTTTCGTTAATGTTGATGTACCAGACAAGTTTGAACGTGGTGAAATAATCAAAATTGGTCGCTGGTTAGCTATTGGTCCTTATCCAACACCTGAGGAGTTTGAACGTTTAAAAGAAACGGGATTTACGCAATTTATTAGTTTGTTAAATGAAGCAAAAGAAGCAGATGTTAAATGGATTGACCAAGAAAAGGATTGGGCACTTGCCAATGGTTTAACTTACAAACACTTTTCACTTCATGAGGATAAAGTAGAAGCAGCACAATTATATGAAATATTGCAATACTTAGAGAAGCAAGCAACAGGTCCTGTGTACATTCATGGATTTAAAACGGGGAAACGTGCACAATTATTAGCTAATCTTGCACAGAATTATTTTTACGGTGCTGTCGATTCGAAAGTTGATAATAATGAATTAGTCCCAAGTGATGTTATAGAAAATGCATTATATGCGAAAAAAGATCTTTTAGTCGGTCCTGCTTTTACAAGAGATGATTGGGAAAACGGAATTGCTACAGTTGGCATTAGGCACATTATTGTCGTTGATGTACCTGGGTTTACAAGTGAAGAGCAATTTGCTGAGGTGAAAGAAATAATAGCAGCTCTGCCAATTAGTTACCATACGATATCTTTAAGTGAAACGATCTTACATGATATTGGAGCTATTAGCACAAAGAATGAAGGGCTTATTTACATCATGACAGCTTCAGAACTAATTGACGGAATGGCTCAAAGGTACAAAGAGGAAGTACTGACATACTAAATAGTTTTGAAAAAGAAAGGTAAATAGGATGAGAAAAAAAATACTGTGGTTAATAGCAATAATTATAATATTTTTACCTGTTATTTTATGGTGGGCAAAGCCTAGTCAAAGCATGCCTATTATTGTCTTAGACAAAACAGTACCTGATCCGGAGTATCGTGAGCATAAAGGCCTTATATGGTTTATAAACCATGAGAAATATTCTGATGGTGAAAGAAGCTTAAAGGATTATACTGGCTTTTATCCGAACTCACAAACACATAGTGAGTTAACAGGTATTAAAGATCAAGTGTTAGCTAGTCCGTTATTATATTTAGTTGACACATATGGAGTTTACACGGAAGATCTGAAGCATCGAAAGGCTAGTCAAGATCGCTCTAAGCTTGTTTACGGTGGCCTTAATGATGATGATATAGCGATTATTAAAGCATTTACTACGAAGCAAGATAAAACGGTTATTGCAGAATTTAATGCCTTTGCTAGCCCGACCCCTACGCATATTCGTCAGGAAATGGAAACGCTGCTTGGCGTGAATTGGACAGGCTGGATCGGTCGTTACTTTGAGCAATTAAACAACGATGAAATTCCAGACTGGATGCACACATTGTATGAGCAACAATATGACGCGAAATGGGAGTTTGAAGGAAAAGGTTTTGTTTACATTCATGAAAACGAAACAATTGTAGTATTGGAACATGATAAACATATCGGGGAAAATGAATTAAAGATGGTTAAAAGTGATGGGGATACAGGATTTAAATCTGCTAGTGATGTCCAAAAGTATTACTACTGGTTTGATGTTGTAACACCTTCTGAAAATGTCGAAACATTTTATCAATACGAACTAGATGTAACTGAGGCTGGGAAACAAATCTTAAATAAATTTGGTATCCCGACAACATTTCCTGCAGTTACGAAAAAAACAAGTGACTATACGGCATATTACTTTGCAGGAGATTTCGCAGATATCCGTTCACCATTACCTCCTTACTGGATAAGTGGAATGAAGCCATTAATGAAGGTAAGCTCTTTAATTGAAAACCAAGAACAGTTTTTCTGGAAAGTATATATTCCAATGCTTAGTGATATTTATGAAGAAATTTATGAAAACTACAACAAATAACCGAGAGACCCTCAAAGGTCTTCTCGGTTTTATTTGTTTTATTTTGAACGTCTAGCGCCTTGTTGCACGGGATCCCAAACGGAATTAAACGGTGGTGCATAGCTCAAGTCTAAGTCTTCCAGTTCATCAATTTTCATTCGGTGAAATAGTGCCGTTGCAATAACATCTGTCCTTTTTGCAACGCCTGCAATGCCAACAAATTGCCCACCTAATAATTGCTTTGTATCACTGCGATAAAGGAGCTTAACATGTAACTTTTCTTTTCCCGGATAATATCCCGCTATATTTGTAGAAGTTAAGATCGTCGTCTCATATGGTAAGTTTAGTTCTTTTGCTTCATTTTCTGTCAGCCCTGTTCTCCCAAGTGATAAATCACAAAACTTTAATATAGCCGTCCCAACCATTCCTTGAAAAGGGCGAGTTTTTTTAATCATATTTAACCCGGCAAGGCGACCTTGTTTATTAGCATGCGTCCCTAAAGGGCTAAAGTCATCCTTTTCTTTAACACGATGGTACTGCGTAGCACAATCACCTGCTGCATAGATATCTTTCACATTCGTTTCCATATAACGATTCACTTGAATGGCACCTTTTACCCCTTTGTGAACCCCAGTCCCGTCAAGGAGCTCTGTATTAGGAATGACACCAATTGCGATTAATACTAAATCTGTCTCATAGGAAGTTTTGTCTGTAATAACCTCTGTTACTACGCCATTTCCATTTAACGCAGTTACTGACTCTTCTAGGTGGACGGCAATCCCTTGCTTTTCTGCTTCATCGTTTATATGTTCAGCCATATCAAGGTCAAATGTATTTGCAAGCTGTGCGCCGCGCTGAATGATCCGGACATCTTTTCCAAGCTCATGAAAAGCTTCCGCCATTTCAAGGCCAATGTAGCCACCACCAATGACGGTTACATTTTTCGCATCTGTCGCACTTTCCATAATTGCTTTCGCATCAGCGATAGTTTTTAACGTATGAACACCTTTTAAGTTAACTCCATCCCAATCAGGTACTAACGGACGTGCTCCTGTTGCGACAAGTAATTTGTCATATGGAACTGAGAACGTTTCATTTGTTTTAAGATTAGTTCCACTTACAAGTTTAGCTTTTTCGTCAACATGTTCAACCTTATGAAAAATACGTGCATCAATTCCATACTTTTCTTCAAACGTGTCCCTAGTCCTCGCAATTAAGGAATCTAGCTTTGGAATTCTCCCACTAATCGCATAAGGTAAGCCGCACTGTGCATAGGAGTATGTATCACCCATCTCTAATGTAGTGACTTTGGCATTTTCTACATTACGAACAATTTGCATTGCCGCGCTCATTCCAGCGGCATCACCGCCAATAATGACATATTTCATTTATAGTCCTCCTCTAAAAAATCTCATATAGTTAACTTCTTCAAAAGAAAGCAAAATACTCTTTTTCATATAAAAAAGATATGTAAAGGAAATCACCTTATTTTGTGGAATGTAGTAATGAGCTCTAAGTAGAAAATATGAACCTTTAACGGATTTAATTAATGGTATATTATCAAAAGAAGCAAGAAGTAATTAATTTGTGCTACGATAACATAAATAAAGAAATGGTATATACATATAATTGGAGGAATCATGAATGGAAAGTATCTTGGTTTACTTTGAATGGTTAGTTGTTTTGGCATCATTAATTGCAGTTGGTGGAATTGTCTTAAGTTACAAACATATGTTAGCTAGACTTCGTGAAAATGATTTCAATGAAGAAACACAAAAAAAGCTCCAAACGAAATTTTTTATTAATGTATTTTTAGTAGAACTTATTCCGTTAGTGCTTATTGTTATGGCGTTTTCAGCAGTTCAAAATTATCCAGCACAAAACCCAACGATGGCCTTAATAATTACGATTTTTATCGCGGCACTTGGAATAATATTAGTATTTTTAGAAAGAATGAATGTAGACCGAAATAATATAAGAGAAGTAAAGTTTTTAAATGTGTATACATTTATGATGTTATATTTGATTACTGCAATCCCGCTAGTAGCTGTCGTGTTATTATTGATTGCGCAAAAGTCTTTATAGTTTAAGAGTATCGGTGTTAGACGATTGCTTCAGCTTTACTTTATTGATCCAGCTTCAGCTCCCAACGCCTACAATTCTTCACACTTTTTATTTACGATAAGTCAACATCGAAGGCCAAAGTCCTTCGTGTTTCCTTTATCTCAAACAAAGTGCTCCAGAATTTATGGCGCTGAACGGTCGCTTCAGCTTTTCTTTATTTGATCCAGCTTCAGCTCCCAACGCCTACAATTCTTCACACTTTTTATTTACGATAAGTCAACATCGAAGGCCAAAGCCCTTCGTGTTTCCTTTATCTCAAACAAAGTGCTCCAGAATTTATGGCGCTGAACGGTCGCTTCAGCTTTTCTTTATTTTGACTACATTCCTTGACTATACTATAATTACAATGTTATAGAAGATGACGAATATATGAGGTGCAGGTAATGTTAGATCGCTTAAAACAGTTAGAAGAACGTTATGAAAAGTTAAATGGATTGCTTTCTGACCCAGAGGTTATTAGCGACAATAATAAACTTCGTGAATACTCTAAGGAACAGTCTGATATATCGGAAACGGTACAAGTATACCGTGAATATAAAGATGTCGTTGAAGGTTTAAAAGAAGCAAAAGCAATGCTTGAAGAAAAATTAGATCCAGAAATGTACGAAATGGTAAAGGAAGAGTTAAAAGAACTTACTGCTCAAGATAAAGAGTATCAAGAGCGCTTAAAAGTACTTTTACTTCCAAAAGATCCTAATGATGATAAAAACGTAATTTGTGAAATTCGTGGAGCAGCTGGTGGAGATGAAGCAGCATTATTTGCTGGTGATTTATACCGTATGTATTCACGCTATGCAGAAGTACAAGGATGGAAAACTGAAGTAATCGATGCCAATAGTACTGGTGTTGGTGGGTATAAAGAAATTATCTTTATGATTACAGGTAAAGGTGCTTATTCAAAGCTGAAGTATGAAAATGGCGCGCACCGCGTACAACGTGTACCTGAAACAGAATCAGGTGGCCGTATCCATACTTCAACGGCAACGGTTGCTGTACTTCCAGAAGCGGAAGAAGTAGAGATTGAAATTCATGAAAAAGATGTTCGCGTCGACACATTTGCTTCAAGTGGACCAGGTGGACAGTCTGTAAATACAACAATGTCAGCTGTGCGTTTAACGCATTTACCAACGGGTGTCGTTGTATCATGTCAAGATGAAAAGTCACAAATTAAAAATAAAGATAAAGCAATGAAAGTTTTACGTGCTCGTGTTTATGATAAATTCCAACAAGAAGCGCAAAAAGAGTATGATGAAACACGTAAATCAGCTGTTGGAACAGGGGACCGTTCAGAGCGTATTCGTACGTATAACTTCCCGCAAAATCGTGTGACAGATCACCGTATCGGTTTAACGATTCAAAAGCTTGATCAAATCTTACAAGGGAAATTAGACGATTTCATCCACGCGTTAATCGTTGAAGAGCAAACGCGCTTAATGTCCCAAGGAGAATAATATGAAACAACAAATGATGATAGCTGAAGCCCTCAATTGGGCTTCTTCTTTTTTAGAAGAAAATAATCGTGAAGGCTATGCTGCAGAAGTCCTTTTACGGCACCATTTACAAGTAAATCGCTCAGGATTAATGATGATTATTCGCGATCCTATTGCAGAGGATGTAAAGGAACGCTTTTTTGCTGACGTTCAAAAACATGCCGAAGGAATTCCTGTGCAATACATTACTGGAGTCGAAGAGTTTTACGGTCGCACATTCCATGTTACGAAAGATACGTTAATTCCAAGAATGGAAACAGAAGAGTTAATTCAGCATGTCGGAGAACGGATAAAAAAGTGTTTCGGCAATAATAGCAAGCTTTCTGCAGTCGATGTAGGAACTGGTAGTGGAATTATTGCAACAACACTAGCGCTCGAACATCCAGCACTAGATGTGACAGCAATTGATATATATGAACCGACAATTGAGGTTGCTAAAGGAAATGCCAAGCGTCTTGGAGCGAACGTACGCTTTTTGCACGGTGATTTATTGCAGCCGCTTATTGAGCGCGGAGAAAAAGTTGATATACTCGTCTCAAATCCGCCGTACATTCCTGATGAAGAAGTACTTACGTTGGACGTTCAAGTAAAAGATTATGAACCATCACGTGCCCTCGCTGGTGGAAAAGATGGCTTAGATTTTTACCGCCGCTTCATGGAAGAAATTCCACAAGTTCTTAATGAAAAAGGTTTAATAGCCTTTGAGTTCGGGGCAGGGCAAGGAGAGCCAATTGCCAAGCTCTTAAAACAGGCGTTTCCACAAAGCACACCAGAAGTGATCTATGATATTAATGGGAAAGATCGAATTGTTATTGCCGAAGTTGGCTTTTAAACTGTCGAAAAGTTGAAGAAATTGTTTGAAAATTCATTGTTTATTTTTTGTTTAAGTTGACCACACTTGTTTGTGAAGGGGTGGAGAAACATGAAACAAAAAATAAGCATTGTATTATACATTATTTTATCGTTAGTAATCGTTTCTATAGATGCAGCACAAGGTCAGCAAGTAGCAAATGCTGACAATAATCCAACGGTCATTCCGGAAGAGGCAATTCGTTTACGAATTTTAGCAAATAGTAATGGTGAAACAGATCAAAACTTAAAGAAAGAAATTCGTAACGCTGTAAACTATGAGATTAGCAATTGGGTTGCAAATCTATCAAATGTTGATAATGCGCGTCAAATCATAAAAGAAAACTTGCCAGAAATAGAAGAAATCGTTTCACAAAAGCTAAATCAATTCGGTATGTACCAATCATTTTCTGTAGCGTTTAAAGAAGTGAGTTTTCCAACAAAAATGTACGGAAAATACATTTATCCAGCAGGAACATATGAAGCAGTCGTAATCACGCTAGGCGATGGACAAGGTGCAAACTGGTGGTGCGTCCTCTTTCCTCCATTATGTTTCTTAGATTTTTCTAACGGAGATGCAGTGGAAACAGCTAATGAACAACCAACAGAAGTAGTCGCGCAAGGTGGCGATGTTGAAGTAAAGTTTTTCGTCGCAGAAATCTTTGCAAAAATAGCAGCATTTATTAAATCTATCATTTAGTTCTATTTCTTTCCTTCTAGCATATGTTAGTTACATAGAATGCTAGGAGGGATTTTTTTATGAGTTACAATATTCGAACTGCAACAGAAAATGATATGGAAACAATCAAGCGATTAATCGGTCAATCAGATGCAAACGCAAACGGCATTGAAAAGTTATTAAATAGTGTATACTTGTATGAAAGTGAAACAGGTGATATAAAAGCATTAATTTGTGTCGAGGAAATAAATGAAGATGGACTATTAAGATCCCTTGTCGTCGATAAGTCATGTGGCATAGAAGATGTCCTAACGTTCTTTAAAGTAATTATGAGTAAAGCGAAGGAATTAGAATTAAAAGATTTATATTTAATCACAAATACGCCATCTTCACAGCAATTCCTAAACATGTTTGGCTTTGAAAGAGTAGAAAATGATGTTCCAACACATATAATTGCTACTGAACATTTTCAAAATAGTGCAAGAAACGATACAATGGTCATGAAAAGAACTTTATAAACAATTTTCCACAAAGTTATTAACAATTATCAAGATGTTATCCACATTATGTGCATAACTAATTAGAATAGTAAGACAATAAAACGAAAAAAGTACTAACATAGAGGGTTCGATAACAGTGATAAGAAAACAAACAAAATTATGGTCTGTGGAAATGTCTGTTGAAAACAAAAATAACTATCCACAACTTAAAGAAGCAGCACAATTATTACAAGCTAATGAAGTAGTCGCATTCCCTACGGAAACGGTCTACGGTTTAGGTGGTAATGCACTTAGTGATGAAGCGGTAGATAAGATCTTTGCTGCCAAAGGGAGACCGAGCGATAATCCACTTATTGTCCACATTGCTCAGAAAGAGCAGTTACATACACTTGTAACGAACATTAGCGAAACTGCGGAAAAACTAATGGAAGCTTTTTGGCCAGGACCATTAACGGTAATTTTACATTCCAATGGGACCGTTTCTGAAAAAGTGACCGCAGGGTTATCCACAGTTGCGGTACGAATGCCAAATCATCCGGTCGCTTTAGCTTTAATAACGGAAGCCAATTTGCCACTCGCGGCACCGAGCGCTAATCTTTCCGGCAAGCCTAGTCCGACGACAGCGAAACACGTTGCCAAAGATCTAACAGGGCGAATTGCTGGTATTGTTGATGGAGGGGCGGCAGGAGTTGGCGTAGAGTCAACAGTTGTTGACTGCACAGGGGAAATTCCGGTGATTTTACGCCCTGGTGGCATAACGACGGAACAAATTTCCGCAGTTGTAGGAGAAGTTGCAGTTGATCCAGCACTACTATCTGAACATGAAGCGCCAAAATCTCCTGGCATGAAGTATCGCCATTACTCACCAGATGCGCCACTAGTTTTAGTCGAAGGATCAAGCGCTTTTCTAAATGAACTCGTTCGAAAAGAACAGGAAAATGGAAAAATCGTTGGCGTCTTAACTACATTAGAGGAAAAGAGTGATGTATTCGCAGATTGCGTCATCGAAGCTGGTTCTCGCAAGGAACTGCAAACAGTTGCCAGCTCACTATATGATGCGCTCCGCAGTTTTGATGAACAAGCAGTCGATATTATTTTCGCAACGACATTTGCGAAAGAAGGGGTCGGCGTAGCAATCATGAACCGCTTAGAAAAAGCTGCTTCCAACCAAATCATAAAAGAGAACTAACAAAACCGGGAGCAACTTAGCTTCCGGTTTTTCCTCATTTCGTCATTTTGTCATTTTATTAAGAGCTAGAAGAGGATCTTTCATCACATCTTTTTTCGCCTGTAACCCCATACCTACTACTAACAGAATTAGAGATATTCCGTAGAGGATTAATCCGGTACCAAACAGATTATACACATAAGTTATTAGAGTATCATCATCGCCTATTCTATATTTTCTCGTATCCATAAACTCACTCAAGGCAAACATGTGGAAAATGATAATAGGCAAGTATAGGAGGTGAATAGCTTTCTTTTTGATGACACAGTACAGCGGGTAAGCAAAGATAAGTAAATAGAAATATGCCTGTTCATCTAATCCAGATCGATAAAAGAATTCAGATGAAAATAATTCCATCCAAGGTAAAAACAACGAAATAACTGCAAGAATAAATGATAAAATAATGACTTGATGGCTTATTTTCATAATCAATCAATCTCCCTTTACTCTACAATGTTCCTTTAAGTATAGCGGTTATTTTCATTTTCTTCCATTACCTTATTGAAGACAGGACTACGATCAAGCTTTCTCACAACTGCCATAAAACCACGATCTTATATGTTTAGAATGGCTTAAACGAAGGGATTTTATGAAAAGGTAGCAGATGCAAGTCTAAAAGAATAATAAAAAATAATAGGAGAATATTGTTGAAAATTAATGAAACTAAAGACTATAAAATAATCGGTATGTTAAATAAACATGTCCACACTATTCATGCGAATTTAGCACCTGAACTCGTCAAACCTTACGACAAAGAAAACATGACCGAGTTCTTCAAAGATGTCATTACGAAAGATAAGATGACATTTCTCTTAGTCGAAGAAGACGATGAGCCAATTGGCTATGCTTGGATCGAGGAGAAAGAATACGCTGAAAACATCTTCAAAAAAGGATACAAGTCACTATATGTGCATCAAATTAGTATTAATGATAAAAAGCGCAGTAGTGGCTATGGCACTAAACTAATGGAAGAGATCTATCAAATAGCTCGCTCTAAAGGATTGAAAAGAATAGAGTTAGATTATTGGTCAGATAATGAGAAAGCAAAGAAGTTTTATGAAAAGCAAGGGTTTGAAAAGCATCGCGAATTTGTTTATAAAAATATAGAAGAATAAATAAGAATCTGAGAATAAATTAAAAGTGTCTATTAAGCTGAACATTACAAAATGAAGTGTAGTCAAAATTCGGAGACTCCAACGGGAAAAGCATGTATCCGAAGACTCCAAAAGAAAGCGTATATTGCTTTCTTTTGAGGCTGAGGTAGTGCCCGTGGAAAGTGAAGAATTTTGACGGAGTATCTAATGTTCTTAAGAATAAAAAAGATCTGAACGATACAGAAACAATTTCTGTATTAGTTCGGATCTTAAATGAGTAAAATTCTATTGGCCCAGCATGCTCTTTTTATTCTAACGTATCTTTATACAGTTGCAGTTTATCTTTATCAAGGTGCGTTGTAATGATTTCGTTGAATTCCTCTACCGTTAATTCAGGATTTTCCTGCTTCGTATCAGGTGAATACATTGCATCTTTCGTTTCTTTTAAAATATCACGAAGAGCTTTTAACAATGCCAATTCATCTTCATCGAGCAGCTGATCTTCTGACATAGGAGGTAATTCCAATCTTACTATTCCATTCACACTAGTCTTTGTGCCAAACAAAAATGAGGTAAACGGATCAAAGAGATCATAGGAATAATAAATTGCCCCATCTAAAAAATAATGCCCGTTTGCTAGTGTTGTTTCAGCAGTGTATAGCTCTTTTTCTAAAAGAGCAATCCTTTGTTCTAATTGCTCAGCTTTAGGCTGCTCGGCAATGATAGTGTCAATTCTTCCTAGTGATCTATCAATAGAGTGATAGAAGTGATTGACGAATCTTTTCCACTGGCGTTGTTCTTCTTTCACTTCTTGGTAATAAAGGTAGGAAAATATCCCTGTAATCAATAATGCAACTCCGATTATATACTTCATTGATTGTAATAATCTCTGTTTAAACAATCTGTACTTCCTCCAAAATTTTGCCGTTTTCATTAAAATTTTACTTTGTTATTTATAATCAAGCCTCGATATCTTTTGTCCCCACGGACTAACTTTAATGATGACATCAAACTTCCCATAGTCTTTTTCTAATTCCAATGCTGTTTCACTGTCTGCGTAATAGCGTTCAAATCCATATTCTAAATGGATATTATTTCCGCGCGATCCTTTCCCCCAATATTGCATTCTTGCTTTTAAAACAGCATGATGCTTTGCCACATTAGGCTTGTTGTTATGAATGGAAACGACCTTTCCATAATCCTTTTTTTCAATGACTACATATACAGGGCGATAATTATAAGAATCATCTAACGGAACATTTACTTCAACGTCATTAGTAGAGACATTATTAATATCGTATCTTAACGTGACATAATCACCATAAAACAAATCGCGCGGATCAATTGGCTCTGTTTTTAAGCGAATTTCTTCTCCATACCATTCCGTTGCATAATGAGTAAATGTGATGAAGAATAAGACGAGTACTTGTATTCCGATAAAACTATAAAAAAGTAATTTACGCTTCTTAGTCATCATCATTCACCTCCATTATGAATAAGCTCTTTTTTCTTCTTTTGTAAAAAGTAATGTAAGCCGACGATAATAATTCCTCCAGTAAGGAAGAGAAGTGACTTATGCATAAACTCCCATGCTAGATTTAAATAAGCCGAAAGTGTCGTGAAAATAAATAGGAAAGTTCCTATGTTGATCGTGTGATTATCTTCTAACTTAAAGCCTTGTAATAAATACATGATTGAGAAGATGAATAAGTAAATAACATAAAAGATTTCGTGTTGGAAAACATTTTCACCCATGATGGGAATAACGAATGCTAAAAATAAAATGAGCTGATACGATGTGAACAAATTATTTGTCTGATATTTCATTAGAAGTGTAGCACCAGCAAACACAGCGGTAATTGCTAAATATACCGGTAAGTATTTAAAGTGTTCGTTAATGTCATGTGGATTTATAAATGACAAAAATAAAGTAAAGATAAATCCAACGACTAACGGAACAACTTGGAATGGATAAGTGAAACGCTCTAACTTAACGAATTCGCCAATCATATAAAAAGCTAGTGGAATCAGTCCAGCGAAAATAACTAGCTCCGTGTTCTCGCCATCGAAGAAGAGAATTAAACATTGCACCATCATTGATGTAACATAAGCTAAACTAACGAGGACACTTTTTAACCTATACCATAAAGAACCTAGAAGAATAATACAGATAACTAAAATCGTATAACTAAAAGTATTGAATGTTGTATAACTGTAAAATTGACCGAACGTTAAAATCGCAGCCGGAAGTAAAAATAAGAAGCGGCTTCGGAAAAAGTATGCGGAAATAATCCCAGCAATGCCCCATAAAATAAATGTTTTCGCATCATAAGTAATAATGTGGAACGTTTGTCCGAGTAAAATAATTCCTGCCCCGAACGTTACCACACCTAGACCGATAAGTGGCAAGCCGATCGTCGTTTTCTTCTTTTCTATGAAATAAGACCCACTTGCGTAAAATCCAAATAAAAAAACGATAATAATTGCTAACTTAACAAGGTCATGAATCCCATTCCAATTTGAAGCAATAAAAGATAGGATACTTAAACCAAATAAAATACTTGCAATTATCGGTAATAGTTTAAAGAAACGACTTTTCTCATCTTTTGGATATAAACTTAATATCTCTGAAGCTTGTTCATCTGATATGATGCCCTTTTCTGTCCATGTTTTCGCTTCATTGCTTAGCCATTTTCGAGACATACCTACACCTCCAATTAATCATACAACTATTATTATAAACTTATTTTTCTGAAATATTGTAGTTATATACTTCTAACAATGTCATTCTACTTCCTTCTCTCCTTACTAATCTATTTTCACCTAGTAGAAACCATACCACTCTTTCCATTTTAAAAAGCATGTCTATTTAGTAGTGGACACGCATAAATTGAATTATTAACATCAGCACCGTTAGGAGGTATCTCGGTGAATTCCACTGCGCTAATAGGTGAAATTCTCACGCTGTTTTTTATGGCATTTGCACTAGGTATGGATGCTTTTTCAATAGGAATCGGCATGGGGATGGTTCGATTACGCTATAAACAAATATTTAAAATAGGAATTACTATTGGTATTTTTCATATGATGATGCCTTTGTGTGGCATGGTCCTCGGAAGGATGTTATCAGATCACTTTGGTAACATTGCCGCATTCATTGGTGGTATGCTTCTTTTAATTTTAGGGTTGCAAATGATTATTGCCTCGTTTCGCGATGAAAATAATATGTTAGTAACACCAGTCGGATTCGGATTAATCATTTTTGCAGTTAGTGTTTCATTAGATAGTTTTTCCGTCGGACTAAGTCTTGGGATATTTGGTACGCGAACCGTATTAACAATTATCATGTTCGGATTAATGAGTATGGTCTTAACGTGGACGGGTCTTATCGTTGGTAAAAAAGTTCAATCATGGCTTGGTTCGTATAGTGAAGCATTAGGAGGCTGTATTTTACTGGCATTCGGATTGAAAATTTTATTACCAATTTAAACGTGTTTTCATTTTCACTTCTTCCATGAAACGGGTATGATAGTAGAAAAAGGAGGGGGAAAGTAAGTGAAACACGTTCTTTTTGTATGTACCGGTAATACGTGCCGCTCGCCAATGGCAGAGGCACTTGCAAATAATCGTTACAATGATAAATTTATCGCAAAATCTGCCGGTGTTTTTGCAAGTAATGGCATGCCTGCTTCGGTAAATAGCATCGACGCAATGAAAGAAAAAGGCATTGACCTTGATCATCAATCGTCACCATTAACAAACGAGCTTGTCGATTGGGCCGATATCGTGTTAACAATGACAGAAAACCATAAAAGTGCAATATTAGCTACTTACCCATCTGCGGCAGAAAAATTGTATACGTTAAAAGAATATGCCAATCGTGAAACGGATAATGAAAAGTTGGACAAGCTAAATGACGTGCAAAACAATCTTTGGAAAAATGATATATCAGATCCGTTTGGTGGATCTCTTGCATTATATAAAGAAACACTACTTGAAATAGAAGAAGCGTTAGAAAAAATACATAAACGACTAGGAGGATAACAAAATGAAAGTTGCAATCGGGTCAGACCACGGTGGCGTAAACATCCGTAAGGAAATTATTGAATTAATGGAAAGCATGAATATTGAAGTAGTCGATATCGGCTGTGAATGTAGTGAATCTGTCGATTATCCAGACTACGCTATCCCAGTTGCCGAAAAAGTAGCTAGTGGTGAAGTAGATCGTGGAATTCTTATTTGTGGAACAGGTATTGGGATGTCCATTGCTGCCAATAAAGTAAAAGGAATTCGCTGCGCCTTAGTCCATGATACGTTTAGTGCAAAAGCTACTCGTGAACATAACGATAGTAATATCCTCGCGATGGGAGAAAGAGTCATTGGGCCAGGCCTTGCGCGTGATATTGCGAAAATTTGGCTAGAAACAGACTATGAAGGTGGCCGTCATGCCCGCCGTGTTGGAAAGATCTCCGAATATGAAGGGGAAAACAGCAATGGATAATCGTGCAATTTATGAAACGCTAACTACATTACTTACAGAATTACAAGACAATGCTAAGCTTTCGGCAGGTGATTTATTCGTTGTAGGTTGTAGTACGAGTGAAGTAATGGGAGAGCATATCGGTACAACTGGCTCAGAAGATGTTGCCCGCGATCTTTTTGCTGCATTAAGGGAATTTGCTGAAGAGACAGGAGTCGCTTTAGCTTTTCAATGTTGTGAGCATTTAAACCGTGCTCTTATCGTCGAAAAGCAAACGGCGAAAGAAAACAAACTTGAACAAGTGACAGTGATTCCAACTGGCAAAGCTGGTGGGGCAATGGCAACATATGCATACAGGCAAATGCGAGAGCCAGTCGCAGTCGAACATATAAAAGCGGATGCTGGTATTGATATCGGCGACACGTTTATTGGTATGCATTTAAAACATGTTGCAGTTCCAGTGCGAGGATCAATGCGCCTTGTCGGGGGGGCAAACGTGACGATGGCAAAAACTCGTCCGAAGCTCATCGGTGGAGAGCGTGCTGTTTACCGTGATGATACAGATCAAGATTGTATTTCTTCATAAATTATCGTCATTAACGCTAATAAATGATAAAATAAAAGCGGTTTCAATTTTCAGATAAGATTTTGAAAAAGGGGAAGGAGCTTCAATTATGAAACATTTAGCCCAGCAAGACCAAGAAGTAATGCAATCGATTCAAGATGAGCTCATAAGACAACAAACGAAAATCGAACTGATCGCTTCAGAAAACTTTGTCAGCAAAGCTGTCATGGAAGCGCAAGGTTCGGTCTTAACAAATAAATATGCAGAAGGTTACCCAGGCCGTCGTTACTATGGTGGCTGTGAACATGTCGATGTTGCAGAAAATATTGCTCGTGATCGTGCGAAAAAACTTTTCGGAGCAGAACATGCCAACGTGCAACCACACTCAGGTGCCCAAGCGAACATGGGTGTTTATTTCACAATTTTAGAGCATGGTGACACTGTTTTAGGGATGAACCTTTCTCATGGTGGTCATTTAACGCACGGTAGTCACGTAAACTTTAGTGGGATTAACTATAACTTCGTTGAGTATGGCGTAGATGAAGAAACACATACAATTAATTACGAAGATGTTTTAGAGAAAGCAAAGTTACATAATCCAAAGTTAATCGTTGCTGGAGCAAGTGCATACCCGCGTGCGATTGATTTTAAACGTTTCCGTGATATTGCTGATGAAGTAGGCGCATACCTAATGGTCGATATGGCTCATATCGCTGGCTTAGTAGCTGCTGGTTTACACGAAAATCCAGTTCCTTATGCTGACTTTGTTACGACAACAACTCATAAAACATTACGTGGACCTCGTGGTGGCATGATTCTTTGTAAAGAAGAATGGGCGAAGAAAATTGATAAGTCAATCTTCCCTGGCCTGCAAGGTGGACCATTAATGCATGTGATCGCGGCTAAGGCAGTAGCTTTCGGTGAAGCTCTGCAACCTAGCTTTAAAGAATATGCACAAAATGTCATCGACAATGCGAAGCGTTTAGGAGAAGCTCTGAACCGTGAAGGACTTCGTTTAGTTTCTGGTGGGACAGACAACCACTTATTACTAATTGATGTCCGTAGTTTAAATATTACTGGTAAAGTGGCAGAACATGCACTCGACGAAATCGGCATTACAGCGAACAAAAATACGATTCCATTTGACCCAGAAAGTCCATTTGTTACTAGTGGTGTCCGTATCGGTACAGCAGCAGTGACATCTCGTGGATTTAGCTTAGAAGCAATGGACGAAGTAGCGGCAATTATTGCTTTAACTTTAAAAAATCTAGAAAACGAAGAAAAACTAAACGAAGCTCGCGAGCGAGTTGCGGCACTATCAAAACAATATCCGTTATACGAATAAAATTTAAGCAGACAAAGCTTTTTCCGAAGCATTTGTCTGCTTTTTTTCGTATTAAAGAGGATTTAGAAAAATTAATTTTATCATTGCTTGAACTAGCATTTGTTTTTCTGTACAATTTGTGAAGACCATTACAAAAAAGGAGCGGATAATAATGGGAAAACTATACGTTTTTGACCACCCACTTATTCAACATAAACTTACATATATTAGAGACAAAAAAACAGGTACGAAAGAATTTCGTGAAATTGTGGACGAGCTAGCTGCATTAATGGCTTTTGAAATTACACGTAACTTACCACTGGAAGAAGTAGAAGTTGAAACACCAGTAAGTATTGCAAAATCTAATGTACTAGCTGGTAAGAAGTTAGGGATTATTCCTATTTTACGTGCAGGACTTGGAATGGTTGATGGGATTTTAAAGTTAATTCCTACAGCTAAGGTCGGTCATGTTGGGTTATACCGTGACCCAGAAACATTGCAACCAGTCGAATATTATGTGAAGCTACCTTCTGATATTAATGAACGTGAATTAATCGTAGTTGACCCAATGCTTGCAACAGGTGGATCAGCAATTGAAGCAATCCACTCATTAAAGAAACGTGGAGCTGTTAACATTAAATTTATGTGTATTATCGCAGCACCTGAAGGAATTGAAGCATTGCAAAAAGCCCATGATGATGTAGAAATCTACGTTGCTGGCTTAGATGAAAAATTAAATGAAAAAGGTTATATCGTTCCTGGTTTAGGTGACGCAGGCGACCGCCTTTTCGGAACGAAATAGAGTGAAGCGGGGGAAAACGCTATGACAGATCGCATTAAAGTAATGACCATTTTCGGGACGCGACCAGAGGCAATAAAAATGGCCCCGCTCGTTCTTGAACTACAAAAGCATAGCGAACAAATCGAATCAATCGTAACGGTAACAGCACAGCACCGTGAAATGCTTGACCAAGTAATGAACATTTTTAACATTACGCCTGATTACGATTTAAATATTATGAAAGACCGCCAAACGTTAGTTGGAGTGACAACGCGTGCGCTTGAAGGTTTAAATGATGTCATGAGTAAAGTGAAACCAGACATCGTTCTCGTTCATGGTGATACGACAACTACATTTGTAGCTAGTCTGGCTGGTTTTTATAATCAAATTGCAATTGGTCACGTTGAAGCAGGTCTTCGCACTTGGAATAAGTATTCACCATTTCCGGAAGAGATGAACCGTCAACTTACAGGAGTAATGGCTGACTTACATTTCTCTCCAACGTCACAAGCAGAGCAAAGCTTGCTTGCGGAAAACAAAAAGGGAGAAAGCATTTTCGTAACTGGAAATACTGCCATTGATGCCTTAAAGACAACTGTAAAAGACGACTACCAAAGTGATGTATTAGATCGTTTAGGTGATGACCGTCTCATTTTAATGACTGCGCACCGTCGTGAAAACCTTGGTGAGCCAATGCGTAACATGTTCCGTGCGATTAAACGTTTAGTAGATGAGCATGGAGACGTGCAAGTAGTGTATCCTGTTCACTTAAATCCTGCTGTTCGTGAAGTAGCTGATGAAGTGTTAGGAAACGACCCGCGCATCCATTTGATCGAACCGTTAGATGTTGTCGACTTCCATAACTTTGCTTCTCGTGCTTACATGATATTAACGGATTCTGGTGGTGTTCAAGAGGAAGCTCCTTCTTTAGGTGTACCAGTTCTCGTACTGCGCGACACTACAGAACGTCCGGAAGGAATTGAAGCTGGAACATTAAAACTTGCAGGAACAGACGAAGAAAATATATATACACTTGCAAAAGAGCTTTTAACGGACAAAGAAGAATACGAAAAAATGTCAAAAGCATCTAACCCGTATGGGGATGGAAAAGCATCTGAACGTATTGTTGAAGCAATTCTTTATCACTTCAACAAGAAAAGCGAACGTCCGGAAAACTTCAGACCGTAAATATGGTATAATTTTCAATACACTCAGAATATTCTGAGTGTATTTTTTTCTTGAGAGGTGTATTTATGAAAAGATTTATTGACTTTGCTTTTGGTAAACCGTATGAAAAAGGGGAATCATTCACGCATAAGTACTTCCGTTTTACGTATTGGGCTGCAGTAGTTTTTTACTTCATCACAATTAGTCAGCAATTACTAATTTTTATTTTCAATCCAAGTAAAGATATTATTTTTGTCTTATTTTCTATTGTTTTATTTCCTATAATTTTTCGATTGATATATCGACTTGTAGGCTATCCGCATGGTATTAAAAGAGAAGAATAAGAGAAAGGAATATAGAGTGGTAAAATTAATATCATATATTACATACTTTGTAGTTGTTGTATTCATCTATACCGTTTTATTTATTCCCCCTTACATAAAAGAAGGTAATCTGATTGGGATTGAAATATTAGTAGGAATAGCCATTATTTATATAATGAAAACATATAAAAAAGTTGGTTTTCTCCTAGCACTTCCCTTCGCAGTATATTTGTTTTATGAGCAACCGTATTTATTGTTATTTTTTCTATTTTTTTGGGGCGTGAAATTTTTTGAAGAATTATTCAAAAAAAGCAAATAAACATCTAGGGAAAGGAGCGCAATGAAATGAATGTAGCAGAATTTTGGTTACCTGTATTAATTGGATTAGTAGGAGGAACATGGGTTTTAATTTATCTTGTTAAAAAGTTAGATGGAATTGAAAAATTTAGGATGTTTAGTCTTGTGTTTTTAGGGTATGGTTCAGCAATAGGTATGATTGTTATGCATTATGTCGACCATATAGCAACTCTGTTACTCCTTCCTCTTGTACTTATTATTTTTTTCATATGGATAAAAATGCCACAAACATTTTATGAAAAGTATATAAAGAAACACTTCGAAAAATATTTTCCTAAACCAGATATTACATATTCTGATAAAGTGAAAGCTGATAAATCTCATAAAGATTATTATGTGTTTGATAAGGTAAGTGAGTATTCGGAAGAAGAAATTGAATTAATTGTTGGTAAGAGATATCAAAAGTTTTTAAGTAAATGGATAAAGATGGAGCAAACAAATAAACATACAATGTTTAGTTGGTCACCGTTTTTCTTTTCTGTTTTTTGGTATGTGTATCGCAAAATGTGGAAACTGCCATTGTTTGTTTTGTTAGCATTGTATTGTTTATTATTTTATATCGTGTTAACTGGGAATAGAGTAGAACCAGTTGTATTTCTGATGCTTTATTTCATGCCTGGCATGACCGCATATTCAAGTTATCGTTTAGAAGTTCTTAAGAAATTAAGTGAAATTAAACATAAAGCAGATAGCGAAGAGGAACAAAGAAAGCTGATGAAGAAAAAAGGCGGGACAAGCTGGTTAATGGTTGTTGCATTTATTGCTCTCTTTTACTTCTTTGAATTTTTGTCTTCATTCATTTTAGCAATCATTCAAAAGATATTATATTAACTAAAAAAATACCCTGAAGAATTTATGTTCTTCAGGGTATTTTTCTTATTTTATTTTATTATGACTTGGAGCAATCCCAGTTTCCAAAATAGTATCAAAAACATCAATGGAGCTGTCGGAAAATTGCTTTTCTAAACTAAAAGAACCAGTTCCTTCGATGCCATAATGAATGATGAATGAAGTTAATCCATTAATCCGTTCATTGATTGACATTAAAAAGATGACAACATTATCAGAAAATGGATCATTTTTGTTTTCGTTTGCGTATTCGACTTCCAACTTTCTAAACGCTGCATGATGAGCTTCTAATTTCTCAATTAATGTCTCTTTATTTACTTCTGATGAACGAGCGTACGCTGCAGTCTGATAGAATGCGAGTAATTCAGCTTCAATGCGCTCCCTAATTGATAAACTTTCATCTGTTTCCTGACCAATTGTTTCATTGGAGCACCCGCTTGCAAGTATCCCTACAATTAATAGGAGTATGATGACTAATGTTTTTTTCAATTCTAAAACTCCCTCTCAACCCTAACTATATTTTTCCAATTATTATGTATTCACCATTTTGAGTAAATATCCTTTAAAAAATTCATTTTTTTATAAGTGCTACTTTCGTATTAAAAATGGACACTTGCGGCATCGTAACAATATTGGAGGTGTAAATGTGTATCGTGTTCTATTCATTATAGCTCTCTTTATATGTGCGATTTTATCAAACGATACTAGTGCCGTCGCCAAGGAAAGCACAGTGGTTCTCCTCATTGAGGCTAAGGGTGATGTTGATGCAGCTATCGCTGACGTGCAAAAAGTAGTACCAACAGGCAAAGTAAAATATCGCTACAAACACGTTTTTAACGGATTTTCGTTTGAGATTAGCAGAAAAGAAGTAAACAAATTAGACAAAGTTAAGCATATAAAATCTACACATGAAGCAAATACATATACATTGCTCTATTATAATAACGGGACATTTATAGGGGCGGAAGATGTTCGTACCTATCTAGATATAAAAGGGCAACGATTGACGGGGAAAGGAATAAAAGTCGCTGTCATTGATACCGGTATAGACTACACACATCAAGATTTGAAAAGAAGGTATAAAGGTGGTCGGGACTTTATTGACAATGACGATGATCCAATGGAAACGAGGTCACTTGGATCATTAAATACGTTACACGGCACGCACGTTGCTGGGATCATTGCTGGTGATGGGAAAATTCGCGGTGTTGCGCCTGATGCACATATTTATGCGTACCGTGCACTCGGACCTGGGGGAAGAGGAACGTCTGATCAAGTTATTGCAGCGATTGATCAAGCCGTTGAAGATGGGATGGACGTGATAAACTTATCGCTTGGAAATCCTGTCAATGGACCGGATTGGCCGACTAGTATAGCTTTAAACAAAGCTGTAGAAAAAGGGGTTGTTGCGGTCACCTCTAGTGGTAATAGTGGTCCATCTATTTGGACGGTAGGATCTCCTGGAACGTCTTCAAAAGCAATAGCAGTTGGAGCGTCTTACCCACCTCTATTACTACCAAAAGTAGCAGTTAAGAAAATAGATGAGCAATTCTCTATGCTTCCGTTACAAGGATCAGTACCGTGGGAGTTAAAAAGAGATTATGAGGTCGTTTATCGTGGTTTAGGTGAAAGAGAGAAAATGACAGATGTCAAAGGGAAAATAGTTCTACTAGAACGTGGTATCATTCCTTTTGCAGAAAAAGCAAAAGCAGCGGAAGATAATGGTGCAGTGGCTGTCCTTATTTATAACAATGAGGAAGGTAATTTCCAAGGTGGGATAATGGGTGACATTAAAATACCGGTCGCATCACTTGCACAAAAAGATGGATTAAAACTTCGTAAAGAAATAGCTGCATCAAAGACATGGCTAGCAACAGAATCTGAAACGATAGTAGATAAAATTGCTAGCTTTAGCTCAAGAGGACCTGTAACACACTCATGGGAAATCAAGCCAGATATCGTAGCGCCCGGTGTGCAAATTAATAGTACAGTTCCAGAAGGGTATCAACCGTTAGATGGAACAAGTATGGCAGCCCCGCATATCGCAGGAGCAGCCGCTTTAATTAAGCAAGCTCACCCAACTTGGTCACCAGAGCAAATTAAAGCAGCATTAATGAACACGGCGAAAATTCTTGTAGATAAAAAAGGAGACCCTTATCCGCCTTATGAGCAAGGAGCAGGGAGAGTACAAGTGGAAGCTGCTTTAAAAGCAGAAACATTAATTTATCCAAGCTCGATTGGGATTGGAAAAGTAAGCAAACAAGATCAACGTACCAAAAAAACATTCAAAATGACCATTGAAAATGTGTCGGACCGGTCATCCAAACTTTCATTTACCCTGCCAGAAAATAAGGGTGGTATAAGTTGGCAATTACCATTGTCATCAACGCTAAAACCAGGCGAAAAAAAAGAGATAAAACTGGGGCTAGAGTTAACACCTTCTGTATTAAAAGAAGGGTTGAATTATGGCTCACTCCAAGTTTCAGCAGGTAAGCAACTGATTCATTTACCATATCTCTTCGTCGTTAATGAACCAAACTACCCACGCCTTGCGAACTTTGGCTTCGGCAAAGGGGAAGAAGAGGAGACTTACATGTATGAAGTCTACCTTCCTAGAGGTGCAGATGAATTTGGTATTATGCTTTACGAGGCAGATACGCTTCGATTTGATCGCGTATTTGACTATAAGAAAAATGTCGAACGAGGACTTCTGGAAGTGCAAATACCGAAAGAAAGAATTGGAAAATCAGGAGAGTACATTGCGATCATATTTGCGAAAAAAGCAGGAAAGGAAGACATGATTCAAGCACATTTATCTATCCCTTAACGAAAGATGTGACAAGTTTGTGAATTTGTGACAACAGTCACTTTTTCACTTGTTTAAATTGCCTGAAATGAATTGACATTGACATTTCCCTATTGTAGACTTACAGAGGGTAACAATGATAAGGTTTTCACCTTAAATTACGCGAACAATTTAAGGAAAAGGAGCTGTCGTTTTTTGCAAAATCAAAATCGCAATCCTTTTAAAGCGATGGCATTGATGAGTGTGATTCTATCGCAATTAGTCGGAGCAACACTTGTTGGTGTGTTCGGCGGGATTTGGCTTGATGGTCAAATACATACGAAACCGTTATTTCTTGTCATTGGCTTACTTCTCGGACTAGCAGCAGGCGTCTATAGTACAATTCGTCTAGTTAATCGTTATTTAGGAGACGAAGAATAATGACAGAATACGAAATCACATTCAAGCGCTACCTTAGTTTGAACTTGTTCGCACTATCAATTTTTATTGCTGGTTGGGCAATAACACCTTATGATACCGTTTTCCTCGGATTATTGTTAGGTGGATCTGGAAGTTTGTACAACCTCTGGCAGATGTACAGAAAAACGAACAAATTAGGAAATGCCGCTGCGAATAAGCAGAAGCAACCAACGTTAGGATCTTTGTCTCGTCTAATGACTGGTGGATTAGCTGCTTTAATTGCACTGCGTTATCCGGAAACCTTCCACTTGGTAAGTGTGGTAGTGGGGCTGATGGCTAGCTACATTATCATCTTCATAGATTTTTTATCTTTTCAAACGCTACGAAGGAAGAGAGGTGAATAAATATGGATCACGGAGTCCCTCATTTTGAACTTTTTGGGCTACACGGTGACTGGTCAGCAATCTTAATGACAACAGTTGCAGCAGTAATCGTATTCCTTTTAGCAGTTGGAGCAACTCGCACTCTTGCAATGCGACCGACAGGTTTACAAAACTTCATTGAATGGGTTTTTGATTTCATAAAAGGAATCATAAGTAGTACGATGGATTGGAAAACAGGTGGACGCTTCTTAACATTAGGAGTTACGCTTATTATGTATATCTTCGTAGCAAACATGTTAGGGTTACCATTTGCAGTCGTGTATCACCATGAGCTTTGGTGGAAATCACCGACAGCTGACCCAGCAATCACTTTAACATTAGCAGTTATGGTTGTTGCCTTAACTCACTACTATGGAGTGAAGATGAAGGGTGCAAAAGAATATGGTAAAGATTTCTTCAAACCATTAAGTTTCTTATTTCCGTTAAAGATTATTGAGGAGTTTGCTAATACGTTAACTCTTGGACTACGTCTTTACGGTAATATTTTGGCAGGTGAGATTTTACTAACATTGTTAGCAGGTCTCGCAGTAACTGATCACCACTTTAACATTTTAGGAGCAATCGGAGGATTTTTCCCGATGTTAGTGTGGCAAGGATTTAGTATCTTTATAGGTGCGATCCAAGCATTTATTTTCGTTATGTTAACGATGGTTTATATGGCCCACAAAGTGAGTCACGACCATTAATATAAACTCTCCATTTGGAGAATTGCATTACAAAATATTTTAAAAAACTTTAAGGATTAAAAGGGAGGAAATACACAATGAATTTATTAGCAGCAGCTATCGCAGTAGGTTTAGCAGCAATCGGAGCAGGTATTGGTAACGGTCTTATCGTAAAAAGTACAGTAGAAGGTATCGCTCGTCAACCTCAATTACAAGGTAAGTTACAAACTACAATGTTTATCGGGGTTGCATTAGTTGAGGCATTACCGATCATCGCTGTAGTAATCGCATTCATCGTTTTAGGTGGATAATAATAGTCTAAATATTTAGTGGCGAAGATTCAATTCGAACCTTCGCTACTCGTTTTATATGACCTTTGAGGGGAGTGAACAGCGTGGAACATATTAATTTCTGGGGCATAGTCTATCAGTTAGTTGTTTTCATCGTATTGTTAGGCTTGCTACGCAAATATGCATGGGGACCTTTAATGGGAATCATGAAGCAACGTGAAGAGCATATTGCTAATGAAATTGAAACAGCTGAACGCAATCGTGAAGAAGCTAAAAAATTCATCGAAGAACAGCGTGCAGAACTTAAGAAAGCTCGTCAAGACGCTCAAGAAATCATTGAAAACGCGAAGAAGCTAAGCGAAAAGCAAGGAGAAGAAATCCTTGATTTAGCTCGTCAAGAAGGGGAACGCCTGAAGGCAAGCGCACTTCGTGAAATCGAGCGTGAGAAAGAACTTGCTGTAAAAGCATTACGCGAACAAGTTGCTACTTTATCTGTTATGATCGCTTCTAAAGTTATTGAAAAAGAACTGAATGCCAATGAGCAAACTGAGCTTGTTGAAAAGTACATTCAAGAAGTGGGAGTTAAGCAATGAGTAAAAACGCAGTATCAAATCGATATGCAGTTGCACTCTTTGAATTAGCAACAGAAAAAGGCAAACTTGATCAGCTTGAGCAAGAACTACGTGCATTTAAAGATGTATATAGTCAAAACAAAAACTTTCAACAATTCTTAAAGTATCCGAAAATTTCGGTAGCGAAGAAAAAAGAATTGTTAAAGGAAGCATTTGGTGAACTTTCAGCAGAAGCGCTAAACACACTTTACGTTATTGTTGATCGTAACCGTGAAGAAATCATCATCGATATGATTGAAGAATTCTTCGCTTTAGCAAATGAAAAACGTGGAATTGCAGAAGCGACTATCTACTCAGTGAAAGAACTTTCAGCTGATGAAGAGAAAGCGTTATCTGAAGTATTCGCGAAGCGTGTTGGTAAACAAACGCTAAACATTACAAACGTAATCGATAAAGAACTTATCGGTGGAATAAAAGTACAAATTGGCAATCGAATTTTCGACGGTAGTGTTAGTAACAAACTGAAGAAAATTCAACGTCAATTAGTCTCAGCACAAGGTTAAGAATAGGGGTGAAAGTATGAGCATCAAAGCAGAAGAAATTAGTGCGCTTATTAAAAAGCAAATAGAGAACTATGATTCTGAAATTGAAGTGAGCGACGTTGGTACAGTAATTCAAGTCGGTGACGGTATCGCTCGTGCTCATGGTCTTGACAACGTAATGGCTGGAGAACTTGTTGAATTCTCAAACGGTACAATGGGTATGGCCCAAAACCTTGAGGAAAACAACGTAGGTATCGTCATTTTAGGACCATATACTGAAATTCGCGAAGGCGATGAAGTAAAACGTACAGGACGTATCATGGAAGTTCCTGTCGGTGAGCAATTATTAGGACGCGTAGTTAACTCATTAGGTCAACCAGTTGATGGTTTAGGCCCAATCGAAACAACAAAAACTCGTCCAATCGAGAGCCCAGCACCAGGAGTAATGGATCGTAAATCAGTACATGAGCCATTACAAACAGGTATTAAAGCAATCGATGCGCTTGTACCAATCGGACGTGGACAACGTGAGTTAATCATCGGTGACCGTCAAACTGGTAAAACAGCAGTAGCGATTGACACAATCTTAAACCAAAAAGACGAAGATATGATTTGTATCTACGTTGCAATTGGTCAAAAAGAATCTACAGTACGTGGCGTAGTTGAAACATTACGTCAACACGGTGCGCTTGATTACACAATCGTTGTAACAGCGAGTGCTTCTCAACCAGCACCATTATTGTTCTTAGCTCCTTACACTGGTGTAACTATGGGTGAAGAGTTTATGTACAATGGTAAACACGTACTAGTAGTATATGATGACTTAACGAAACAAGCATCTGCTTATCGTGAGCTTTCATTATTACTACGTCGTCCTCCAGGTCGTGAAGCATATCCAGGGGATGTATTCTACTTACACAGTCGTTTATTAGAGCGTGCTGCTAAGTTATCTGATGCTAAAGGTGGCGGTTCATTAACTGCATTACCATTCATCGAAACTCAAGCTGGTGACGTATCTGCATATATTCCAACAAACGTAATCTCAATTACGGACGGACAAATCTTCTTACAATCTGACCTATTTTTCTCAGGTGTACGCCCAGCGATCAACGCCGGACTATCTGTATCACGTGTAGGTGGATCAGCACAAATCAGTGCGATGAAGAAGGTTGCTGGTACGCTACGTCTAGACTTAGCGTCTTACCGTGAATTAGAAGCGTTCGCACAATTCGGTTCTGACCTTGATAAAGCTACGCAAGCGAAGTTAAACCGTGGTGCACGTACAGTTGAAATCTTAAAGCAAGGCTTACACAAGCCATTAGCTGTTGAAAAACAAGTTGCAAGTTTATACGCATTAACACGCGGATTCTTAGATGATATTCCTGTTGAAGACGTAAGTCGTTTCGAAGGAGAGTTCCACACTTGGTTAGACCATAACAGCAAGGAGCTTTTAGCTGCTATTCGTGAATCAGGTAAGTTACCTGCTGATGAAGACTTCGCAGAAGCGATTAACGCATTTAAGAAAACGTTCGTTGTTTCTGAATAATAGAATTCTGAAATCAGAAAAGCGAAAAGGTGGTGAAACGGAGTGGCATCTTTACGAGATATAAAAGGACGTATTACGTCGACGAAGAAAACGAAGCAAATTACGAAAGCGATGGAAATGGTATCTGCAGCGAAATTCGCACGTGCAGAGCAAAATGCTAAAGCTTTCGTACCTTACATGGATAAAATGCAAGAAGTTGTTGGAAGCATCGCTTCTAATAGCACTTCAAACAATCCGATGATGGAATCTCGCCCTGTAAAGAAAACTGGTTACGTTGTTATTACATCTGACCGTGGACTAGCAGGTGCGTATAACTCTAACGTACTTCGTCACGTTACTCGTACAATTGGAAAACGCCATCAATCGACTGATGAATACGAAATCATCGTTATCGGTCGTATCGGACGAGATTTCTTTAAGAAGCGCAATATGCCTGTAGCTCTAGAAGTAACAGGTTTAGGTGACCAACCTTCATTCGCTGATATTAAAGATATTGCTAGCAAAGGTGTTGGCAGATTCGTCGATGGAGAAATTGATGAGCTATACATGGTTTATAACCATTTTGTGAGTGCCATTTCTCAAACATTAGAAGAGAAGAAGTTACTTCCTCTTACTGATATTGAAAACACTGGTAACTCAGCATTATATGAATATGAACCTTCAGAAGAAGAAATATTAGAAGTCCTATTACCGCAATATGCCGAAAGCTTGATCTACGGCGCTTTACTTGACGGTAAAGCTAGTGAACATGCTGCGCGTATGACAGCGATGAAGAGTGCGACAGACAATGCGTCTGATTTAATCGATTCATTAACGCTTTCTTACAACCGTGCACGTCAAGCAGCGATTACGCAAGAAATTACGGAAATTGTCGGAGGAGCAGCTGCACTAGAATAGTCGCAGCGCTTTGCGGAATTGAAGTCAGGAGGGAAAACGATGAATAAAGGACTGATTACTCAAGTAATGGGACCTGTAGTAGACGTTAAGTTTGCAAGCGGTCAATTACCTGAAATCTATAACGCCCTTACAGTTGAATATAAAGGACAGTCTGCAAGCGAAAAAGATTTTAACTTAACGCTTGAAGTTGCTCTTCACCTAGGAAACGATACAGTTCGTACAGTTGCGATGTCTTCTACAGACGGTTTAATTCGTGGAGTAGAAGTTGTTGATACAGGTGCACCTATCTCTGTTCCAGTTGGTGATGTAACTTTAGGACGTGTATTTAACGTATTAGGTGAATCAATCGACTTAGATGAAAAAATTACTGGTGATGTACGTCGTGACCCTATTCACCGTCTAGCACCTACATTCGAAGACTTATCTACAACTACTGAAATTCTTGAAACAGGAATTAAAGTTGTAGACTTACTAGCTCCTTACATTAAGGGTGGTAAGATCGGTTTATTCGGTGGTGCCGGTGTAGGTAAAACAGTACTTATCCAAGAATTAATTAACAACATCGCTCAAGAGCACGGTGGTATCTCAGTATTCGCCGGTGTAGGTGAGCGTACTCGTGAAGGTAATGACCTTTATCACGAAATGAGCGACTCTGGCGTTATCAAGAAAACTGCGATGGTATTCGGTCAAATGAACGAGCCACCAGGTGCGCGTCAACGTGTTGCATTAACAGGATTAACAATGGCGGAATATTTCCGTGATGAGCAAGGACAAGACGTTCTTTTCTTCATCGATAACATTTTCCGCTTTACACAAGCAGGTTCTGAGGTATCAGCATTATTAGGACGTATGCCTTCTGCCGTTGGTTACCAACCAACATTGGCTACAGAAATGGGTCAATTACAAGAGCGTATCACGTCAACTAACGTTGGTTCAGTTACATCAATCCAAGCGATTTATGTACCTGCCGATGACTATACTGACCCAGCACCAGCAACAACTTTCGCTCACTTAGATGCAACAACTAACTTAGAGCGTAAGTTATCTGAAATGGGTATTTACCCTGCGGTAGACCCACTTGCTTCAACTTCACGTGCATTGTCACCTGAAATTGTTGGAGAAGAGCATTACGAAGTAGCACGTAGCGTACAATCAACATTACAACGTTACAAAGAATTACAAGATATCATTGCAATTCTAGGTATGGATGAGCTTTCTGATGAAGATAAGCAAATCGTAAACCGTGCTCGTCGTATTCAATTCTTCTTATCACAAAACTTCCACGTGGCTGAGCAATTTACTGGTCAAGCTGGATCATACGTACCTGTTCAAGAAACAGTTAAAGGTTTCAAGGAAATCCTTGAAGGCAAGTATGACCACTTACCGGAAGATGCTTTCCGTCTAGTTGGTCGTATTGAAGAAGTAGTGGCTAAAGCAGAAGAAATGGAAGCAAAAGCGTAAAAATTGGACTGTTAAAAGACCCAAGGAGGGTTTGAGATGGATATGATTAAAGTTAGCATTGCCACTCCTGACGGTCCGGTTTACGAAGGTGACGTGGAAATGGTTGTTGTGAAAGCACAATCAGGGGAGCTTGGTATCTTACCAGGTCACGTACCTCTCGTAGCTCCGCTTACTATTGGGGCGGTTCGCTTAATTCAAAATAATGAAGAAAAGCCGGTCGCAGTTAGCGGTGGATTTTTAGAAGTTCGTCCTGACAAAGTGACGATTTTAGCACAAAGTGCTGAAATGCCAGAAAAAATCAATGTTGAGCGTGCGAAAGAAGCAAAAGAACGTGCAGAAAAGCGCATGAACGACAAGGATATTGACATGAAACGTGCGGAACTAGCACTTGCTCGTGCGATGAACCGTATCGATATTGCAGGAAAATAAACATAGTGGAAGCAACTGTTTGCTGAAACTAGATAATCATTCAAAAAGGATGGCCAATTGGCCATCCTTTTTTTATGCTCTATATATTAAGGACTTACTATTAATGTGTTTAGGAATTTAGTCAAATTCTCACCTTTTCAAATAAATATTAGAAATTAAGGGAATTTTTTATAAAAAAAGAAGGATAAGTCTATACTAAGTAGTATAGTAGTATATTAGTATTATAATTTTAATAATAAGTACATATCTTTTAAATAATACATATGAATACCAACTACTAGTATAAAAGATGCCAATAGCACTACTTTCAAGCGAGTGGTGCTTTCTTATGTCATTAAAATATAATATGAACCCCATAAAATACAAGGAGGAAATTCATGAAATATTATGTTAAGCAACAACTCAGAAAGAGTATAAACATTTTACTTGCAGTACTTTTAGTCATACCTTTATTTGCAACAGTTGCCCCGCAACAAGCTAGTGCAATAAGCCCATTTGCAGGAGGGTCAGGTACGGAGCAGGATCCTTATTTAATTGAAACTGCGGGCCAGTTAAATGAAGTGAGGAATTACTTAGATAAACACTTCAAACAAATAAAGGATATTGACCTATCTAGCTATAATAATTGGCTACCGATAGGTAATGATAGTAACAGATTTATAGGGTCATTCGACGGTGCAGGTTATATCATTAGTAACTTAACGATAAATCAAGGAAACAATGCAGCTCTATTTGCTTATACTGGAAGTTCCGCTGAATTAAAGAATGTCGGAATAGAAAATGTAAATTCTCAGGGAAGTAATTATGTAGGAAGCTTAGTTGCCCACAACTATGGAATAATAGCAAATTCCTATAGTACAGGAGTAGTAAAGGGTGTTAATGATACAGGTGGTTTAGTTACATACAATCATGGAACGATAACAAACGCCTACCACTCAGGAGAAGTAACTGGTACTAATACAGTAGGTGGCTTAGTTGGCCATAATCTTGGAACAATAACAAACACATATAGCACAGGAAAAGTAGTGGGAACTAATAGTGTAGGTGGCTTAGTTGGGATTAACTCAAGTTGGGATTGGCCTTCACAGAACATTCCAGATCCTAGCGATTATGCAACAATAACAAATTCCTATACAACAGGAGAAGTAACGGGAGTTAATAGTGACAGCTTTTGTTATGATAATTTTTTTGGAACAATAACAAACTCTTCAGTTAAAACAAAAGCTGAAATGAAGCAAAAAGAAACATTTGAAAATTGGGATTTTGGAACAATTTGGTATATCGAAGAGGGCATAAGCTATCCTACATTTTTATGGCTGATTGACGATACTTCGCCAGAATTAAATATGGAAATTACAGGAACAAAAGGAAATAACGACTGGTACACAACAGAAGCAACATTTAAGTTAACAGCGACAGATAATTTATCTGGCGTAAAAGAAATACAATATCGC